>NZ_JBHSPY010000005.1:0-115913 GCF_042658245.1 Neisseria weixii | reverse complement strand
GAATCGTCCATCCTTGACGGAGTTTTTTGAGTACGGGTTGTTTGAAGTCTTCTGAATAGGCCATGGGGGAATTGTATCGGAGAATATGTTTATTTGCCATAAAATGCTGATTTAATTTATTATTAAAATAATTCATGATTAATTGGAAAATTTTGAAATTGACTCATGATAAAGAAAAACATAAGATAGCGTTAACAGAGAGCACAGCACCATTGCAAAAGAGGTAAAAGCCATGAGTTACGCAAAAGAGATTAATGCACTGAACAACAGTTTGTGTGATTTAAAAGGCGATATCAACGTATCGTTTGAATTTTTCCCGCCGAAAAACGAGCAAATGGAAACCATGCTGTGGGATTCGATTCACCGCCTGAAAAACCTGCATCCCAAGTTTGTGTCGGTTACTTATGGCGCCAATTCGGGCGAGCGCGACCGTACACACGGCATCGTCAAAAACATCAAACAGCAAACCGGCTTGGAGGCTGCCCCGCATTTGACCGGCATCGATGCCTCGCCTGAAGAGCTGAAGCAAATTGCGCAAGATTATTGGGACAGCGGTATCCGCCGCATTGTCGCTTTGCGTGGTGACGAGCCGGCCGGCTATGCGAAAAAGCCGTTTTATGCCGAAGACTTAGTCAAAGTATTGCGTTCGGTGGCCGATTTTGATATTTCCGTGGCGGCTTACCCGGAGGTGCATCCCGAAGCCAAATCGGCGCAGGCGGATTTGATTAATTTGAAACGAAAAATCGATGCCGGCGCCAATCATGTGATTACCCAGTTTTTCTTTGATGTCGAAAGCTATCTGCGTTTTCGCGACCGCTGCGTGACCGTCGGTATTGACGCCGAAATCGTGCCGGGCATTTTGCCGGTCACCAATTTCAAGCAGTTAGGCAAAATGGCGCAAGTGACCAATGTGAAGATTCCGAACTGGTTGGCGCGTATGTATGACGGTTTGGACGACGATCAAGGCACGCGCAATCTGGTGGCGGCGAGTATTGCCATCGACATGGTGAAAGTATTGTCGCGTGAAGGCGTGAAAGATTTTCACTTTTACACGCTCAACCGCAGCGAATTAACCTACGCGATTTGCCACACTTTGGGTGTACGCCCATTGCCGAACGCCGCTTAAGTATTGAATAACCCTTTATTTTTTTAATCAATATCGAACATTTTAAATCAGGAGAGAGCACATGGCTACATTACATTTTTCAGGTTTCCCGCGCGTCGGCGCATTCCGTGAATTGAAATTTGCGCAAGAAAAATACTGGCGCAAAGAAGTGAGCGAACAAGAGCTGCTGGACGTGGCCAAAGGTTTGCGTGAGAAAAACTGGCAACATCAAACCCAAGCCGATGCGGATTTCGTGGCAGTGGCCGATTTCACTTTTTACGACCACATTTTGGATTTGCAAGTGGCTACCGGTTCGATTCCGGCGCGTTTCGGTTTCGACAGCCAAAACCTGACCTTGGAACAATATTTCCAATTGGCGCGCGGTAATAAAGATCAGTTCGCCATCGAAATGACCAAGTGGTTTGACACCAACTATCACTATTTGGTGCCGGAATTCCACGCCGATACCGAATTCAAAGCCAATGCCGCGCATTACGTTCAGCAATTGAAAGAAGCCCAAGCCTTAGGCTATAAAGCCAAACCGACCATCGTTGGCCCGCTGACTTATCTGTGGATCGGTAAAGAAAAAGGCGCAACCGAATTCGATCGTTTGAGCCTGTTGCCTAAATTATTGCCGGTTTACGTGGAAATCCTGACCGAATTGGCGGCAGCCGGTGCCGAATGGATTCAAATTGATGAGCCTGCATTGGCGGTTGACCTGCCACAAGCATGGTTGGATGCTTATCAGGACGTTTATGCCACTTTGAGCCAAGTGAACGCAAAAATCCTGTTGAGCACCTACTTCGGCTCGGTTGCAGAACACGCAGGCCGTCTGAAAGCCTTACCTGTAGATGGTTTGCACATTGATTTGGTGCGCGTGCCCGAGCAATTGGATGCATTTGCCGATTACGACAAAGTATTGTCTGCCGGCGTGATTGACGGCCGCAATATTTGGCGCGCTAATTTGAACAACGTATTGGCCACGCTTGAGCCTTTGCAAGCCCAATTGGGCGAGCGCTTGTGGATTTCCAGCTCATGTTCGCTGCTGCACACGCCATATGATTTGTCGGTAGAGGAAAAACTGAAAGCCAACAAACCTGCCTTGTTCTCATGGTTGGCCTTCACCTTGCAGAAAACCCAAGAATTGCGCGTGTTGAAAACCGCATTGAACCAAGGCCGAGAAGCCGTTGCCGCCGAATTGGCCGACAGCCAAGCCGCTGCCGATTCACGCGCCGCGAGCAAAGAAATCCACCGCGACGACGTTGCTCAACGCTTGGCATCACTGCCAGCCGATGCCGACCAGCGCAAATCACCGTTTGCCGAGCGCATCAAAGCGCAACAAGCATGGCTGAACCTGCCGCTGCTGCCGACCACCAACATCGGCTCATTCCCGCAAACCACCGAAATCCGCCAAGCGCGTGCCGCATTTAAAAAGGGCGAACTCTCTGCCGCCGACTACGAAGCTGCGATGAAAAAAGAAATCGCCTTGGTGGTGGAAGAGCAAGAGAAATTGGATCTGGACGTGTTGGTACACGGCGAAGCCGAGCGTAACGACATGGTGGAATATTTCGGCGAATTGTTGAGCGGTTTCGCGTTCACTCAATACGGCTGGGTACAAAGCTACGGTTCACGTTGCGTGAAACCACCTGTGATTTTCGGTGACGTAAGCCGTCCGAACGCCATGACTGTGGCTTGGTCAACCTACGCACAAACCCTCACCAAACGTCCGATGAAAGGCATGTTGACCGGCCCGGTAACCATTCTGCAATGGTCTTTCGTGCGCAACGACATTCCACGCAGCACCGTGTGCAAACAAATCGCACTGGCGCTGAACGATGAAGTGTTGGATTTGGAAAAAGCCGGCATTAAAGTGATTCAAATCGACGAACCTGCGATTCGCGAAGGTTTGCCTTTGAAACGTGCCGACTGGGATGCTTACCTGGCTTGGGCCAGTGAAGCCTTCCGCCTGTCTTCAACCGGTTGCGAAGACAGCACCCAAATCCACACTCATATGTGCTACTCTGAGTTCAACGACATTCTGCCTGCGATTGCCAGCATGGATGCCGATGTGATCACCATCGAAACTTCACGCTCAGATATGGAACTGCTGACTGCGTTTGGCGAATTCAAATACCCGAACGACATCGGCCCGGGCGTGTACGACATCCACAGCCCACGCGTGCCAACTGAAGCTGAAGTGGAGCACCTGCTGCGCAAAGCCATCGAAGTGGTACCGGTTGAACGCCTGTGGGTGAACCCAGACTGCGGTCTGAAAACCCGCGGTTGGAAAGAAACCATCGAGCAGTTGGAAGTGATGATGAACGTTACCGAGAAACTGCGCAAAGAATTGGCTTGATTTTGAGTTGATTTGAATTAAGTGATAAAGGCCGTCTGAAAGAATGAATCTTTCAGACGGCCTTTTAGTATTTTTAGATAAAGTTAAGCCCCTCAAAACCGAAATTTGAGGGGCATGATGTTTATTAAGAATGAATTCTTAATAAACAGTGCATTTCGGCACAGATATAAATATCTTTCGGTGGCCTTATTGTAGCAACGTTTCTCATTTCGCAGTGCAACAATGGAATCAATTCTACGTTTGGAAAATAATGTTGTCAATAATTTAATTGCATAAAAATACCCAGATGCGATATATTTATATTTAACATTTCCATACAAAGGGTTAACGATGATTACCACGAAATTGAAACCGATGAATTATATTTTGGGTTTGGATATTGGCATTGCCTCGGTTGGTTGGGCTGTGATTGAGATTGATGAGCAGGAAATGCCAAAACGCTTAATTGATGTCGGTGTTCGGGTATTTGAAAAGGCCGAAACCGCCAAAGAGGGTGAATCTTTGAATAAGGTTCGTCGAGAAGCGCGAAGCCAGCGGCGCATTATCCGTCGTCGTGCGCATCGTTTGTTGCGTGCGCGCCGTTTATTAAAGCGGGAAGGTGTTTTATCGTCAGCAGATTTTGATGAAAAAGGTTTGGTGAATGATTTGCCGAATATGCCTTGGCAATTGCGTGTTGCTGCGCTTGACCGAAAACTAATGCCTAAAGAATGGGCGGCAGTATTGTTGCATATAGTAAAACACCGTGGCTATTTATCGCAGCGAAAAAATGAAGAGCAAAGTGCCGATAAAGAGTTGGGTGCATTGCTTTCTGGGGTTAAGGCCAATCATGAGGCATTGAAAGATGAACAATTCCGTACCCCTGCTGAATTGGCGGTGAAAAAATTTGAGCAGGAAGCAGGTCATATCCGCAATCAACGCGGTGATTATTCTCATACTTTTAACCGCAAAGATTTGCTTGCCGAATTGGATTTATTGTTTGAAAAGCAAACAGAATACGGTAATCCTCATGTTTCAGACGGACTTAAAAAAGCAGTTAAAGATTTGTTGATGGTTCAACGCCCAGCACTTTCCGGTAATGCGGTGCAGGAAATGTTGGGGCATTGTACGTTTGAAACTGCTGAATATAAGGCGGCCAAAAATACCTACACCGCCGAGCGTTTTGTTTGGTTGACTAAGCTGAATAATCTGCGGATTTTGGAAGAGGGTACAGAGCGGGCATTAACGGATAGCGAACGCAGCCAACTGATTGACTTAGCTTATCAAAAATCCAAGCTGACTTATGCACAAGTGCGTAAGGAATTGGAGCTGAATGAAACTGCTCATTTCAAGGGTTTGCGCTATGGTGCAGACAATGCTGAAAATGGCACTTTGATGGAAATGAAAGCTTATCATGCCATTAGCCGGGCCTTAGAAAAAGAAGGTTTGAAAGATAAGAAATTGCCCTTGGCTTATAGCCCTGAATTGCAAGACGAAATTGGAACGGCGTTTTCATTATATAAAACCGATGATGATATTCGAGGCCGTCTGAACGGCTTATTGCCGGAAGCGGAATTAAATGCGCTGCTTCTTCATTTGAATTTTGAGAAATTTATTCAAATTTCGCTTAAAGCGTTACGTAAGATTCTGCCATTGATGGAACAGGGGCTGCGTTATGATGAGGCTTGCCAGTCGGTTTACGGCGACCATTATGGGCAAAAAGAAAAGCGTGAAGAAATTTATTTGCCGCCGATTCCGGCCGACCAAATCCTAAATCCGGTAGTGTTGCGCGCTTTGTCTCAAGCACGAAAAATCATTAATGCCGTGGTGCGTCGATATGGATCGCCGATGCGGATTCATATCGAGACGGCGCGTGAAGTGGGCAAATCTTATAAAGACCGCAAAGATATTGAAAAACGCCAAGAAGAAAACCGCCGTGATAGAGAAAGAGCGGTGGCGAAGTTTAAAGAATATTTCCCTCATTTTGTCGGCGAGCCTAAAGCCAAAGATATTTTGAAAATGCGCTTGTATGAGCAGCAGCATGGGCAATGCTTGTATTCAGGCAAAGAAATTGATTTAGGCCGTCTGAATGGAAAAGGCTATGTTGAGATTGACCATGCTTTGCCATTTTCACGAACATGGGACGACAGCTTTAATAATAAAGTGCTGGTATTGGGCAGTGAGAACCAAAACAAAGGCAATCAAACGCCATATGAATATTTTAATGGTAAAGAAAATAGCCGTGAATGGCGGGAGTTTGTTGCGCGTGTACAAACCTGCCGTTTTCCATACAGTAAAAAACAAAGAATTTTGCTGCAAAAAATTGATGAAGAAGGCTTCAAAGAGCGCAATCTTAATGATACCCGCTATGTGAGCCGATTCCTGTGTCAATTTGTGGCCGATAATATGATGTTGAAAGGTAAAGGTAAGCGTCGCGTGTTTGCTTCTAATGGCCAAATCACCAATCTTCTACGCGGCTTCTGGGGCTTGCATAAAGTACGTTCTAATAATGACCGCCATCATGCCGTGGATGCCATTGTGGTGGCTTGTTCAACGGTTGCCATGCAGCAGAAAATCACCAATTACGTGCGTTATCGTGAGATGAATACATTTGATGGTGAAATGCTTGATAAAACAACCGGTGAAGTCACACGATTAAGCTTCCCACAGCCTTGGGATTTCTTCCGCCAAGAAGTAATGATTCGTGTATTTGGCCGTCCGGAAGGCGACCCTCAATTTGAGATAGCCGATACGTCAGAGGCGCTAAAAGCTTTGTTGGCAGATAAATTATCATCACGGCCTGAGGCAGTACATGAATATGTTACACCGCTGTTTGTTTCTCGTGCACCAAACAGGAAGATGAGCGGACAGGGACACTTAGAAACCATTAAATCACCTAAACGTTTAGCTGAAGGTATCAGTGTCTTACGTGTACCTTTAACGCAATTAAAACTTTCGGATTTAGAGAAAATGGTCAATCGTGACCGCGAGCCTAAATTATACGACTCTCTGAAAGTGCGTTTGGAAAACTACGGAAATGACCCTGTGAAAGCCTTTGCAGAGCCATTTTACAAGTTGGATAAACATGGTCTTCCTACCCAGCAAGTTAAGGCTGTGCGTGTCGAGCAAGTCCAAAAATCAGGGGTGCTTGTACGAGAAGAAAACGGCGTGGCCGATAATGCCACAATGGTCAGAGTAGATGTATTTGAAAAAGATAATAAATATTTCTTAGTGCCTATTTATAGCTGGCAGGTTGCTAAGGGGATTTTGCCGGATAGGGCGATTGTGGCTTTAAAAGATGAGTCAGAGTGGGTTATTGTGGATAATTCGTTTGACTTTAAGTTCTGTTTATATTCGAATGATTTGATTAAGTTAAAAACTAAGAAAGATGAATTCTTTGGATATTTTGTTAGTCTGAATAGAGCGAACGGTGCTATTGACATTAAAATACATGATATGGATATAAGTAAAGGGAAAAATGGTATTTTCCAAAGTGTTGGTGTAAAAACTGCTCTTTCGTTCCAAAAGTTTCAAATAGATGAACTTGGCAAAGACATTACCCCATGTCGTCCTAAAAAACGTCCACTGGTTCGTTAATTTATCTCCCTGTTTCAGGCTGTCTGAAACAGGGATTTTTCGTCTTTAATGATAAATGATAATTTTAGGACATTATGATGACTTGGAGAAGCGTACTCATTCAAAACAGCAGCAAGTTATCTTTGCTGCGTAAACAACTCAATATCCAGCAAGAAGGAGAAAGTTATACCGTTCCTTTAGAAGATATTGCGGTCATCGTAGTGGAAAATCATGGAACATTGATCACGGCGCCGCTACTATCGGCCTTAGCAGAAAATGGCGTAACTTTGCTGACCTGTGATGAACAATTTTTGCCTTGCGGACAGTGGTTGCCGTTTTCACAATATCACCGCCAACTCAAAACCTTGAAGCTGCAAATATATGCGGGCGAACCGATTAAAAAGCAGCTTTGGCAAAAAATTGTGAAACAAAAAATTTTGAATCAGGCTTTTTGTGTAGATGAAACCGGTAATGATATTGCCGCTAAACGCTTGCGTATATTGGCTTCTGAAGTGAAATCAGGCGACAACGGCAATCAAGAGGCACAAGCTGCAGCATTGTATTTTCAGGTTTTGTTTGGCGAAAGATTTACCCGCACAGAAGACAATGAAATCAACGCACATTTAAATTATGCTTACGCCGTATTGCGTGCAGCGGTGGCGCGCAGCCTAGTGTTATATGGGTGGTTGCCTGCATTGGGTTTGTTTCATAAAAGTGAGCTAAATCCTTTTAATTTAGCTGATGATTTTATCGAACCGCTTCGCCCATTGGCTGATTTAATGGTGATTCAATTAAAAGAGAGAGGCCGTCTGAGAGAACAATTAAACACAATGGCAAAACAACAGCTTATCAGCGTGTTACACCATCAAATGATGATTGAGCAGCAAAGTTTCAGCACATTGGCAGCCATTGATAAAATGATTTCATCGTTTCAGACGGCCTTGAGTCAAAAAAATGCTCGTTTTTTGAAATTACCCGAGTTACAAACATTAAAGGCATATCAATATGAGTGAGGCGAAATTTATGAGAATTATCGTTTTTTTTGATTTGCCGGTGACGACGGCAGCCAAGCGAAAAGTGGCCAACCAATTCCGACATTTTTTGCTCAAAGATGGTTACCAAATGCTGCAATTATCCGTTTACAGCAGAATTGTAAAAGGTAGGGATTCGTTGCAAAAACACCACAATAGGCTGTGTGCCAATTTGCCTGAAGAAGGTTCTGTACGCTGTTTGGAAGTAACAGAAAAGCAATTTGCCAGTATGAAATTGCTTTTAGGAGAGCTAAAAGTACAAGAAAAAAAGGTTAATGCAGACCAATTATTGTTGTTTTAAGAAGGTTTTAAGTTAGAAAAATCAAGCGGAAAACCTTATTGAATAAGTCTTTCCGCTTGGTTTATTGTAGCACTGCGAAATGAGAAAGGGAGCTACAACCCTTACGCTGCAACAAGCCACACCCTGATTATTGTAGCACTGCGAAATGAGAAAGGGAGCTACAACGAAAAAAAAGTTGGGCTGCGCGGTTGCGAAATTGTAGCACTGCGAAATGAGAAAGGGAGCTACAACCTTTGAAATTTATCAATAAAGGTTAAAAAAATTGTAGCACTGCGAAATGAGAAAGGGAGCTACAACTAGTTATGCTGATGTAAGAAAATATCCAATATTGTAGCACTGCGAAATGAGAAAGGGAGCTACAACGCCTCATCATCTTTGTATTTCCAGCTTTGAATTGTAGCACTGCGAAATGAGAAAGGGAGCTACAACAAAAGTGTTCGCTACGCTCCGACAGGCGATATTGTAGCACTGCGAAATGAGAAAGGGAGCTACAACGCCGCGCGCAAGCTGGCGACGTATGTGGGTATTGTAGCACTGCGAAATGAGAAAGGGAGCTACAACAGTTCGCACGAAGAACCCCGAAAAATACAAATTGTAGCACTGCGAAATGAGAAAGGGAGCTACAACTTACCGATTTGGAACGGCAATCAGGTATCTATTGTAGCACTGCGAAATGAGAAAGGGAGCTACAACAGGCTTTCTGAAGAATTGTTTAAACCGATTATTGTAGCACTGCGAAATGAGAAAGGGAGCTACAACTTCCTTGTTTGTGCTAAACTTCATTTAATTATTGTAGCACTGCGAAATGAGAAAGGGAGCTACAACTGATCTTGGAAGGATATTTTGCGCGAAGCCATTGTAGCACTGCGAAATGAGAAAGGGAGCTACAACAACCTTCTAATTGTCTCGTTTTGTGTATCTATTGTAGCACTGCGAAATGAGAAAGAAATTAAATAACACCAATCAATAATAAAAGCCGTCTGAAAAATATTTTTCAGACGGCTTTTTCTATGCATATCCATTATTTCTAATTTATCATAATAAAAAACTATTACAAGAGAAATAATATATGTTGCGTTATGTATTGCCGTGTTGGGTATTCGGGGTATTGGTGTCGTTCCTGCTGCCTGTCATACCGCCGTTGTGGGTTTGGCTTGCGGCGTTTGGGTTGATTTTATTGGCGGCTTGGCGTTGGAAACCGGCGGCGCTGTTGTTGTGTGTGTTGTTTAGCATGGCTTATGGAATATGGCGTACGGAGTCGGCTTTGGTGCAGCAATGGCCGGTGGCGCGGGTGGAGAATGTGGCGTTGACGGTGGTGGTGGACGATTTGCCTCGCCGTGATAAGCGGCGGGTGCAGTTTGCGGCCAAGGCTTGGGATAAGGATGGCGGCGAATATCGGCTGGTATTGTCGGATTATCAGCTGCGTGATTGGCCGGTGGGCAGCCGCTGGCAGGTGTCGGCGCGGGTGCGGCCGGTGGTTGGTGAAGTAAATTTACGCGGGCTGAACCGTGAGGCGTGGGCGCTGGCCAATGGTGTGGGTGGTATGGGTTCGCTGGGTAAGGGCAGGGTGTTGCTGAGTGAGTCGGACAGCCTGAATCTGACGCTTTGGCGTGAGCGCATCAGCCGTAATTGGCAGCAGGCGAATCTTTACGGGCATGGGTTTTCAGACGGCATCGGATTGATGCGGGCATTGGGGATTGGTGAACAATCGGCGTTGCGGGCGGAATTGTGGCAGGCGTTTAGGCCTTTGGGCTTGACGCATTTGGTGAGTATTTCGGGGCTGCATGTGACGATGGTGGCGGTGTGGTTCGGCTTTTTGGTGAAACTGTTGCTGCGGATGTTGCCTGTGGTGCCGAAGCGGCCGAGATTGTGGGTGTTGACGGGCGGTGTGCTGGGGGCGTTATTGTATGCGGGTTTGGCGGGGTTTGGTGTGCCGACGCAGCGCAGTGTGTTGATGTTGGCAGCGTTTGCCTATGCGTGGTGGCGCGGCAGCGGTTTATCGCCGTGGGCAGGTTGGTGCCAGGCTTTGGCGCTGGTGCTGCTGTTTGATCCTTTGGCGGCATTGGGTGTAGGTTTGTGGCTGTCTTTCGGCTTGGTGGCAGCGCTGATTTGGTCGTCGGCAGGCCGTCTGAACGAGTGCGGATGGTGGTTGGCTGTGCGCGGGCAATGGGCAGCTACGTTGCTATCGGTGGTGTTGCTGGGTTATATGTTTGCATCGCTGCCGCTGTTGAGTCCACTGGTGAATTTACTGGCGATTCCGT
Source organism: Neisseria weixii (assembly GCF_042658245.1). Classification (NCBI taxonomy): domain Bacteria; kingdom Pseudomonadati; phylum Pseudomonadota; class Betaproteobacteria; order Neisseriales; family Neisseriaceae; genus Neisseria; species Neisseria weixii. The sequence goes on along the minus strand of NZ_JBHSPY010000005.1, from coordinate 105,307 downwards.
GGTTTTCTTGGGTGTTGACGCCGTTGGCTTTACTAGGTTCGGCTGTGCAGTTTGCGCCGCTGCAATGGCTGGCGGCGGCTTTGGGGGAATACACGCTGCGGTTTTTGGTATGGCTGGCGGCATATTCGCCTGAGTTTGCGGTGGCGGCTGCGCCGTGGCCGTTGATGGTGTTGGCGGTTTTGGCTGCTTTGGTTTTGTTGCTGCCGCGCGGCACGGCATTGAAACCTTGGGCTTGCTTGGTGTTGGTTGGGTTTGTGTTTTACCGTTTGCAGCCTTTACCGGAAGGCCGTCTGAAAGTTTGGGTATGGGATGCGGGGCAGGGGCTGTCGGTGTTGATGCAGACGCGCGAACACGTTTGCTGTTCGATACCGGTACGGCGCATGCGGTGGGTGCGGGTATTGTGCCGAGTTTGAATGCGTTGGGTATCCGGCGGCTGGATAAGCTGGTATTGTCGCATCATGATATTGATCACGACGGCGGCTATACGGCAGTCGAGCGTGCGCAACCACCCGAAAAGCTGCTGGCCGGTCAGCCTGAATTTTATCCGCAAGCCGAGTTTTGCGATGAGTCGCAATGGGTGTGGAATGGTGTGGTCTTCGAGTTTTTAAGGCCGTCTGAAGCGCATTCGGGTAAGGATGACAATGATGAAAGCTGCGTGCTGCGTGTGGTGGCCGACGGGCAGGCGTTGTTGCTTACCGGCGATATGGGGCAGAAGGGCGAAGTCGATTTGGTACAAAAATACGGTAATGCGCTCTACAGCCAAGTATTGGTTTTGGGGCATCACGGCAGTAATACGGCCAGCGCGGGCTTGTTTTTGAATGCGGTGTCGCCGCAATATGCGGTAGCCTCGAGCGGCTATGCCAATAGCTACGACCATCCGACCAAGGCGGTGCAAAATAGGGTGGCGGCACATGGGGCGACATTGTTGCGTACGGATTTATCGGGTGCACTGGTATTCGAATTGGGCGGTGGCGCGGAAGTCTTCCAAGGCCGTCTGAAAAAGGAAAAGTTTTATTGGCAGAAAAAGCCGTTTGATTGAGTGAATGCCATGGAAAAATGCGTTCAGACAGTCTGATCGTAAACTTAACAAAAGTATAGTTATCCTTGCTTTGTGTGAATCCTGCTGTGGATAATCAGGTTTGTGGATTGAAATTTAAAGAAAAAATTGAATTGTTTAAAAAATAGGCAAAGTGATTTTCATGCAAAAAGCGCTGAATCCGTCAAGCTTAAAGTATGATTTCAGACGGCATTTTGTTGCGAATTGGAGATGGCTTGGGAATAGTCATCACGGGATAAGTTTGGCTGATATCCGTGATTAAAGTGTGTGATGATGTGTGAATCATGTGGATAACTGGTTTTGTTGTTTGAATTTTAATAAGAAAAAAATATTGCTTAAACTTTGGGCAATAATAAATAGGCCGTCTGAAAGATGTTTTTTCAGACGGCCGAGACCTTTGCAAAATCCCCATCTTTGTCACATTTCTTCGTTATGCGCTGCTCGAAAGCTTGCCTGTCTTGATGATATGTCTGCGCTTTCTGTGCTGCTATAACTTTTGAACTGTACTCAAATCCGGGGTTTTGCAAAGGTCTCAGACTGATGGTTTGATAAATGTTAGGGCAATAGCTTACCCGGATTCATAATATCATGCGGATCCAATTGCGCTTTAATGGCGCGCATTAAGGCGATTTCAGCTGCATCGCGTACATGGGGAATCCAATGGTTTTTGATTTCGCCAATGCCGTGTTCGGCAGCGATGGTGCCTTGGTGTTTTAAAATATGTTCGTAAACGATGGTGTTGATAATATCTTCGTATTCATACACTTCGTTGCCCATAATATCGGGCAGGAAGGTGTTGTAATGAAGGCTGCCGTCGCCCAAATGGCCGAAGCAAACGATTTGGATATCAGCAAAACGTGCTTTTAAGGCAGCGGCGCATTCGGTCACAAAATCAGCCACGTTCGCAATCGGGGTAGCGATGTCGTGTTTGATGCTGGTGCCTAAATTGCGCTGCGAAGCGGAAATGTTTTCACGCAAGATCCACAATTCTTGACGTTTTTGCTCGGATTGTGCCAACACGCTGTTTTCATAGCCTTGAGTGTAAAGGTATTCGGCCAATTGTTCGGCCAAATCGGTGTCGGGAATGGAATCGGTCAGTTCCATCAAAATATGCCAATCAGCATCGGTCGGTTTGGTTAATTGACTGAATTGAGACGATAAATCTAAGGCAAAGCGGCTGATAAGTTCGAAGCTGGATAAGCGTTCGGCAAAATGGCTTTGAATTTTGGTGAGCAGACTTACTGCTTCATCAATGCTGGATAAGCCAACCCATGCGGTGGCGGTGGTTTGCGGGCGGGCGAAGAGCTTTAAGGTGGCGGCCGTAATCACGCCGAGCGTACCTTCGCTGCCGATAAATAAATGGCACAAGTCGTAGCCGGTGGTGTTTTTATGCAAAGGTTGCAGGTGGGAAACCAATTCGCCGTTGGGTAAAACGATTTCCAAGCCTAATACCAAATCGCGCATGGATCCGTAGCGCAACACATTCAGCCCGCCGGCATTGCAGGCGATGTTGCCACCGATTTGGCAGGAGCCTTCGCTGGCTAAACTTAAGGGAAAAAAACGGCCGGCATTGGCGGCGGCTTCTTGCGCGTGTTGTAAAATCATACCGGCTTCGACGGTCATGCTGTTGTCGGCTAGGTTGATTTCACGCAGCTTGTCGAGCCTAGAAAGGTTGAGCAACACGCCTTGGCGGGCAACTGCCGCGCCGCATAAGCCGGTATTACCGCCTTGAGGCGTGACGGTGATGTGGTTCTCATGACAAAAGCGCAGGATTTTTTGCACGCTTTCAACGGAATGGGGTTGTAGAATAATATCCGGGGTAGATGTGAAGCGGCGGCGTTGGTCGATGATAAACGAAGGAGCCGGTTCGAGAATTTCTGAAACGTGAAGAAACGATTGAAACGAGGAGAATAGGTGGGAGTGCATGCTGTGCCTGATGAGTGTTTGTTTTGTGAGGAGTCAGGATTATAGCGCAAATCTGCAAATAAACTGGGCACAGGCAGAAGGTATCAAAGGTCGTCTGAAAAATATAAAAGCAGGATACTTTAGAGAAGTATCCTGCTTTTTATTCTGAAACAGAATATTAGTTAGCAGCAGAAGTGGCGGCTTCGGCAGCAGAGGCGGCAGCGTCGGTTGCAGAAGCAGCAGCAGAAGCGGCTTGAGTAGCAGCTTGAGAAGCTTCAGAAGCGGCTTCAACAGTAGCTTCGGTAGTAGCAGAAGCGGCTTCAGTAGCAGCAGAAGCCGCAGCGTCAGCAGCAGCTTCGGCAGCAACAGAAGCAGCAGAAGCAGCAGAAGCGGCTTCAACAGCAGCTTCTTTAGCCGGCTCAGAACCACCACAAGCAGCCAAAGTCAAAGATAACAAAGCAGCAGCGAACAATGAATTTTTCATTTTATAACCTTCTTTTTTAAATCGATTTAAGTAAAAACTAAAAAACGGCCGCATAGCGGCCTCTTACAGTAGAAATTCATTCCTGAATTTTCTTAATTATGCCCCACCGTATAAGCCATTGCAACGGCGTGAAATTAAGAGAGAGAGCGCAGAATGAATTACTTAGTTTGATAAAATAACAAAATAGTTCCGGATTTTTGGAAATTTTGTAACAATTATCCCATAAAATTCCGATTAAATATTTTTGAATTCAACTATTTATTATCTTGCTTGAAGGTGTTTGTGACAAAATCGTGAAAATTTTGGCAAAGTGTTAAAATTTGAGAAGTTTTTGCCATTTTGTTGTGGAAAAACAACAACAAATATTAATTATTAATTTTGTAAAAAGTGGCGTTTTAATTTGCAAGTGGTGGAAGATGGTGCTTGCCGGCTTTCTTCGGTGCCGCCAGTCAGGATGACACACTTCAAGCAGCGGCTCTGTGTTAGAATGCAGCTTGTATCAACTGTGGTAACAATTAACAAGGACGACAAAATGGCGATTGCTAAAAATTCAGTAGTATCCCTGCATTATGAAATGTACGATGCCAACAACCAATTATTGGATAAAACCGAAGAGCCGATCGTGTATCTGCACGGTGGCTATGATGGTATTTTCCCATTGGTTGAAGAAGCATTACACGGCAAAAATGTCGGTGAGACCGTAGAAGTGGCATTGTCGCCTGATGATGCGTTTGGCGAACAAGATCCGGAATTGGTGCGCATTGAAGATGTCGGTGTGTTCCCGGTTGAAGTTGAAGTGGGCATGATGTTTGAAGCCGATGATCCAGAAACTGGCGAAGTATTGATTTACCGCGTGACCGATGTGGCTGACGGTAAAGCTGTGGTTGATGGCAACCATCCTTTGGCCGGCATGAAAGTGTTGTTTAAAGCGACAGTCGAAGGTATCCGTGAAGCGTCTGCTGAAGAAATCGAACACGGCCATGTACATGGTCCGCATGGTCACCAACACTAATTTGTGAACGGATGATAAAGGCCGTCTGAAAAGTTTTGACCTGTGTGTCGAACCCTTCAGACGGCCTTTGGTCTGATTGGTGCATCCAAACAGCTGATTGAAAAGATTATCAAATTTTGGCTTAAATCAAATCAAGCTGAGAAAAATGCGCTTTAGAGGCGGCCTACGTCGAATTACATATTTGATGCCGCGCAATCTATATTAAGATTAGCTTCACACACCCTTAACCGCAACGGCAGATTTACGCGATGAACTTATTAGAAACACAAGCCGGCGAACACGGCATTGATTTAGGTTTTTACGACATCGGCGGCGTGTACCACGAAACCATGCCCGAAGTTTTGCAGGCTATCCTTCAAGTTTTACAGCAAACCGATGTTTCAGACGGCCTGTTTGCTGATACCTTAGTTGCAAGCGAGCAGGAAGTGCAAACTCTAGGCTTGCCTGCAACATTTCATTCAGCCGCAGAATGCCGTTTAGAAAACGAAGCTGGTGAAAGCTGGGTTTTAAATGCCTATGATGACAATGGCAACGTGCGGGTGGCTTTGCCCGAGTTGGCTTCCGGCTATTATGTATTGTCAGCCGGAACTGATGGTGCGGCGGTGAAACTGCGTTTGATTGTGGCGCCGAAATCGGTTTATCAGCCCAAAGCGCTTTCAGACGGACTGAGGATGAACGGCCTGACCACGCATCTTTACAGCTTGCGTTCCGAACGCAACTGGGGCATAGGCGACTTTACCGATTTGGCCGATTTGATGGTTTTTGCGGCCGGACAGCAATTGGATTTTATCGGCATCAATCCGCTGCATGCGCTGTTTACCAGCCGTCCGGCTTATGCCAGCCCGTATAGTCCGTCATCGCGTGAATGGCTTAATCCGATTTATTTGGATGTTGCCAAGGTCGCTGCGTTCAACTATGGCGAAAAAGCCAAAAAGTGGTTGGAGCAGCCGAATATCCAGCAACGCATCGCCGCCTTGCGCGTGACCGATACTGTCACCTATACCGCCGTTTGGGCGTTTAAACGCGATGCGCTGCAATTGGCATTTAACGCGTTTGAAAAAGAAACGTGTGAAGAAGCCCAACGCGAGCGCGAAGCCTTTGCCGCTTTTGCCGCTGAAAAAGGCGAAGCTTTGCGCGGTTTCGGCTTGTTTGAAGCCTTAGATCAATATTACAACCAACCGGGTGAGATTGGTTGGACATCGTGGCCGTCTGAATACCAGGATCCGCAGAGTGAAGCGGTACGGAATTTTGCCAAAGGACACGAACGCGAAATCCGTTTTTATATGTGGCTGCAATGGCTGTGCGCGCAACAATTGGCCGAAGTGAACCAAGCTGCACAAAAATACGGTGTGAAGCTGGGTATTTACGGCGATTTGGCTGTCGGTGTGGCGCGCGGCGGCTCGGATACTTGGCTCAACCGCCGCGATTACTGCATGGATATGTCGGTCGGCGCGCCGCCGGATCCGTTGGGGCCGACCGGTCAAAACTGGAATCTGCCACCGCTGAATCCTTATATGCTCAAACACGGCGGCTATGAAAAATTCGCCCAATTATTGCGTGCAAACATGCGGTTATACGGCGTGTTGCGTATCGATCATGTGATGGCTTTGTGCCGCCTGTGGTGGATTGTGGGCAGCCAAACCGCCGATCACGGCACGTATGTGCATTACGATGCCGAAGCGATGTTTGCCATTTTGGCTTTGGAAAGCCAACGCCATCAATGCGTGATTATCGGCGAAGACTTGGGCACGGTGCCGGATCAGGCACGGGAATTGCTCTACCGCTATCAGGTGTATGCCTATAAAGTGGTGTATTTCAGCCAAAATGCACAAGGTTTCGAGTGGCCGCAAGATTATCCGCATCAAGCGATTGCGGTCATCAGTACCCACGACGTGGCACCGCTGGCTGCCTATTGGACCGGTAAAGATTTGGCCACGATGCACCGTTTGGGTACGATTGCCGATGGCAAAGCATTTCAGACGGCCTTGCAACAGCGCGAACACGATAAAGCCGATTTGTTTGCTAAATTAAAACAAAGCCGCTGTTTGGCGGAAGATGCCGATATGCCGTCTGAAATGACCGAAGATTTGATGAGCGCGGTGCATCGCTATGCTGCACAAACCGGGTGCAAACTGCTTGCCCTGCAATTAGAAAACCTGCTGGGTATGAGCGATAACCTCAATGTGCCGGGCGTGGCCGAAGGTTATCCGAATTGGGCGCGCAAAATGCCGGTAACGCTGGAAGATTTCCCTAAACACCGCTTGATGAGCGGACAACTTGCCATGATTGACGAGGTACGCATGAAGAAAAACAGCCACACCAAGACTTACCACGAGCTGGATTCCGTCGAACGCGACACGGTCGAGAGCCTGTTTTTGGCGACGCACAATGATTTGTTTGCTTATCTGGGCCGACACCGTTTGGCAGAAGGTGATGAAGTGGTGCGTACGCTGTTTCCGGGAGCGTTTAGTGTGGACATCGTCAACCGCCACGACGGTAAATTGATCAGACCGTCTGAAAAAATCGATGAACGAGGCTTCTTCGTGGCCGTGTTGCCGGAAGATGCGCCTGACTATGCGTTGAGTGTGAAATACAGCGAACATGGTGAAGCCGTCCTCGAAGAAGATGTATATCGTTTCGGTACAGCCCTGCAGGATATGGATTCATGGTTATTGGCGGAAGGCAAGCATTTGCGGCCGTATGAAACCTTGGGCGCGCACTTTGCCGAAGTGGACGGTGTGAAGGGTGTGAGCTTCGCTGTGTGGGCGCCGAATGCGCAGCGCGTGTCGGTGATTGGTGAGTTTAACCAATGGGACGGCCGCCGCCATGTAATGCGTTTCCATCGCGACAACGGTATTTGGGAGATGTTTATCCCGGGCATCAAGCTCAACGATTTATACCGCTTTGAAATCCGCGATATCCACGGCAATGTACGCCAAAAAACCGACCCATATGCTTTCGGCGCCGAATTACGCCCGGGTACGGCTTCGGTAGTGCGCGGTTTGCCGGATAAAGTGGCCGAACCGGAGTTTCGCGCCCGCGCCAACGCCATTGATGCGCCGATCAGCATTTATGAAGTGCATTTGGGTTCGTGGAAGCGCAATCCGGAAAACAATTTTTGGCTGACGTATGAGCAGTTGGCAACCGAATTAGTGGCGTATGTGAAAGACATGGGCTTTACCCACATCGAACTGTTGCCCATTTCGGAATATCCGTTTGACGGTTCGTGGGGTTATCAAGCAACGGGCCTGTATGCGCCGACCAGCCGTTTCGGTTCGCCCGACGAATTGCGTGCCTTGATTAAAGCGGCGCACGATGCGGGCATTTGCGTGATTCTCGACTGGGTGGCCGGCCATTTTCCGGTGGACGACCACGGTTTGAACAAGTTCGACGGTACGGCTTTATACGAACACGCCGACCCGCGCGAAGGCTATCATCAGGATTGGAACACGCTGATTTACAACTTCGGCCGAAACGAAGTGAAAAACTTCCTACAAGGCAATGCGTTGTATTGGATTGAGCGTTTCGGTTTCGACGGTTTGCGCGTGGATGCAATCGCCTCGATGATTAACCGCGATTATTCGCGCAAAGAAGGCGAGTGGATTCCGAACCGATACGGCGGCAATGAGAACTTGGAAGCGATTGCATTTTTGCATGACACCAATACCATGTTGAAAACGGAAGTGCCGAATTCGACACAAATCGCCGAAGATTCGACTTCTTTCCCGAATGTGACGCGTCAAGAAGGTTTGAATTTCAGCTACAAATGGAACATGGGCTGGATGAACGACACCTTGCGCTATATGCAGGAAGACCCGATCAACCGCAAATACCACCACGATAAAATCACCTTTGCCATGATGTATCAATACAGCGAAAACTTCGTGTTGCCACTGTCGCATGATGAAGTGGTGCACGGTAAATATTCGCTGTTGGGGCGTATGCCGGGCGATTGCTGGCAGCAGTTTGCCAACTTACGCGCTTATTACGGTTTTATGTTCGGTTTCCCGGGCAAGAAATTACTGTTTATGGGCAATGAATTTGCGCAAGGCCGCGAGTGGGATTACAACGAAGGCTTGGATTGGCATTTACTGGAAGAAGAAGGAGGGTGGCATAAAGGCATGCAGGATTATGTGCGCGATTTGAACCACATTTATCAAGCCAATGCACCGCTGTATCAGCTTGACCAATGGCCGGAAGGCTTTGAATGGCTGGTAACCGACGACGGCAACAATTCGATTTTTGTATTTGAACGCCGCGACCGCGAAGGTAATACCATCATTGTCATCAGCAACTTCACACCGGTGGTGCACGATGCTTACCGCTTCGGCGTGAACCAGGCGGGTGTGTATCATGAAATCATGAATTCCGACCATACCGCCTATAAAGGCAGCGGCGTGAGTGCGGGCAAGGAAGTGGCGAGTGAAGAAGTCGCATCACACGGCAAACCGAATTCGCTGTCGGTAAAAATTCCACCGTTGGCCACCGTATATTTGTATAAAGCCGCCGATAAACCTGAGATGCTTGAAATAGGAGAGCCTGAAAGCGATTCTGTTGAAGAATAAGCAAGTTTTATCGGATACCGCTGTTTCAGAGGCCGCCTGAAACAGCGGTTTAGGCTGAATGCACTATGGCAGTATTGATGTTGGTAGGTTCAGACGGCCTAATCACCGCATCATCAGTTTGAATCAATAAGTTGGAATAAGGTAAGTGATATGAATGCCGAAGCATGGCATATTGAAGCAGGCCGCCCGTATCCTTTGGGCGTGTTTTTGCAGGAAAACGGGGTCAATTTTGCTGTATTTTCGTATTACGCACAATCGGTTGAATTGTGTTTGTTTGATGGGGAAAAAGAAACGCGCTTAGAGCTGCCTTGCCGTTCGGGCACGGTGTTTTACGGCTTTGTACCTGGTGTCAAAGCAGGACAGCGCTACGGTTTTCGCGTGTACGGGCAGGGGTATGGCGCATATTGCGCTTTTTTCAATCCGCAAAAGCTGTTGATTGATCCTTATTCGAAGCAGGTTGACGGGGTACCGCGCTACCGCGATGCCAAAGAACTGGCGTGGTTCCATCATTCAGACGGCCGTGATAATGCCGCCATTGCACCCAAAAGCGTGGTGGTGCCGCCTTCAGATTTCGATTGGGGTGATGACCTCCATCCCGATATTGCTTGGAATGACACGGTGATTTATGAAGCGCATGTCAAAGGACTCACCAAACAATTCCCCGATTTGGCATACGCCGGTACCTATCAAGCATTGTCGGATAAACGCGTGATTGCCTATTTGCAACAATTGGGCATCACTACGATTGAGTTGCTGCCGATACATCAGCATTTAGACGAATACCATTTGCAGAAAATGGGTTTGTCGAACTATTGGGGCTACAACACTTATTCGCATTTTGCGGTAGAACCCGATTACGCGGCTAATCCCGACAATGCCGCCGACGAATTCAGGCAGGCAGTCAAAGCTTTGCATGCGGCCGGTATCGAAGTGATTTTGGATGTGGTCTACAATCACACTGCCGAACAAGACATTGAAGGGCCGACCTTATGTCAACGCGGCATGGATAATTCGTTGTGGTATTGGCAAGACGGGCAGTATGAATATGAAAACTGGTCGGGCTGTGGCAATACGCTCAAAGTGGTGAACCGTGACATCAGCCGCTGGGTGATGGACAGCCTGCGCTATTGGGTGGAAGAATTTCATGTTGACGGCTTCCGTTTTGATTTGGGTACGATTTTAGGCCGCGAACCGGACTTTAAAACTTATGGCCGCTTCTTCAATATGCTGTTTCAAGATCCGCTGTTGGCCGGCCGTAAAATGATTGCCGAAGCGTGGGACATTGGTGAAGACGGTTACCATGTCGGCAAATTTCCACAACCTTTTGCCGAATGGAACGGCTTATTCCGCGATGATATGCGCGCGTTTTGGAGTTGGGAAAACGGTAATCTCGGCGCATTTTCCGAGCGTTTGTCGGGCTCTGCCGATATGTTTAATCACAGCGAGCGATTGCCTTCGGCCGGCATCAATTTCATCACCGCGCACGATGGTTTCACCTTGCAGGATTTGGTGAGCTACAACGAAAAACACAACGAACCCAACGGCGAGCTAAACCGCGACGGTCACAATGAAAACTTCAGCTACAACCACGGTGTGGAAGGCGAGAGCGATGATCCGTATGTATTACAGTCGCGCCAATACACCGCCAAAGCTTTGCTGGCATCGCTTTTTTTATCTGCCGGCACGCCGATGTTGCTTTCCGGCGACGAATTCGGCAACAGCCAGCGGGGCAACAACAACGGCTACTGCCAAGACAATGCCACGACATGGCTGGATTGGCCGTCTGAAACGCACGTGTTACAGGAATACGTGCATGATTTGATTGAAATACGCAAACAAATCAAATCATTAAATGCAGATGAATGGTGGAATAAAACGCACGTTACTTGGCTTAATTCAGACGGCCTTGAAATGACGGATAAATGCTGGAATGACCACACCGTAAAAGCCATGCAGGTTTTGCTGGATGACGAATGGCTGTTGTTGGTTAACGGCAAGCGTAGTACGCAGTTATTTAACCTACCTCAAGGAAGTTGGAAAGTTTCTTGCGTACCATCTGAGAAATTTAATTACGAACCGTTTTCCTGGCAATGCGAAGTGTCGCACATGGGTATATGGGTTTTACGCAAAGCGAATAAAGCATAGATTTTAATAGTGTTTTAATAGAAGCTCAGGTAAAATCGACGCATATCGGTTCTATTCGGCTCAAGATTTCTTAGATGTTGGCTGAGGCTGTCTGAGAGTATGGGCCTATAGAAAGATACACCGTCTGCCTAAATTTAAACTGTTTTGTAGTTTTCTATCGGATTGTTTGTTGGATTTTATTTAACCGATTTTCCTGTTTTTTGTCGTCTGAAACGTTTTAGACGGCCTGATTTCATTTACCGTGTTTTGAAACACACGAAAAAAGAAAGGCTGCCATGGCTCCGAAACTTCCTATCTCAGGCTACGATTATGTTATGCCGAAACCGGATGCAGAAACCATCCGAAAATCCATTGTTTACAAACTGATTTTTATTTTGGGTGTCGATCCGAAAGATGCCGACGAGCATCAATGGCTGAATGCCGCCATGTTGGCTGCGCGTGACTTGATTGCCGAGGATTTCCTCAAAACCCGTCGCGCCCATATCGAAAACAGCAAGCGCATGGTTTACTACCTTTCTATGGAATTCTTGTTAGGCCGATCATTTGTCAATGCCTTGATTAACGAAGGTGTGTACGCAGAATTCGAAGAAGCATTCAAACAATTGGACAAAGAATTTTCCGACGTGTGCGAGCAAGAACAAGATCCGGGCTTGGGTAACGGCGGTTTGGGCCGATTGGCTGCGTGTTTCTTGGATTCGTTGGCTACCTTGCGCATTCCGGCCATGGGTTACGGCATCCGCTATCAATACGGTATGTTCAAGCAGGAAATCGTTGACGGCCAACAGGTTGAGAAACCGGATTTGTGGCTGGATCAGGATTTGGCATGGCAGTTTGCCCGTCCGAACAAACAATATGCGGTCAGCTTTGGCGGCCAAGTGTTGAATATGGGGGACAAAAAGGAATGGCATCCGAGCGAAGAAATTTCGGCTTGGGCTTATGACGAAATTATTCCGGGTTATGGTGGCGACGTGGCCAATCCATTGCGTTTGTGGGCTGCACATGCCGGTAATCTGTTTGATTTGGCCGACTTTAACCGCGGCGACTATGCATCTGCCGTGCGCGCGCAAAACAGTGATGAAAACATTTCCCGCGTTTTGTATCCGAACGATTCGACCGAAAGCGGCCGCGAATTGCGTTTGAAACAAGAATATTTCTTGGTTTCCGCTTCCGTGCAAGACATCATTGCACGCCATAAATGCCGTTTAGCAAATATCCGTAACTTGGCCGACGAAGTAGCAATTCACTTGAACGATACCCATCCGGTGTTGGCGATTCCTGAATTGATGCGCATTTTGATTGATGAAGAAGGCTTGTCTTGGACTGAAGCATGGAATATTTCCTGCAAAGTGTTCTCTTACACCAACCACACCTTGATGAGCGAAGCTTTGGAAACTTGGTCGGTAGATTTGATGGGTCGTCTGCTGCCGCGCCACTTGGACATCATCTTTGAAATCAATGCCTACTTCCTGAATGCCTTGCGCGCGATTGGTAATTTTGATGATGAATTTGTACGTCGCGTGTCGATTATTGACGAAACCCACGGCCGCCGCGTGCGCATGGGCTGGTTGGCAGTGATTGGTTCGCACAAAGTCAACGGCGTGGCCAAAATCCACTCTGATTTGATGGTCAACACCATTTTTGCCGACTTCGCCAAAATCTTCCCGGAACGCTTCACCAATGTTACCAACGGTGTGACTCCGCGCCGCTGGATTAATATTGCCAATCCGGCATTGACTGCATTCTTGGACAAACATTTGGGCGAACAAGATTGGCGTTTGCATTTGGATAATTTGGTGAAATTGAACGACAAAGCCGATGATGCACAAGTTCAAGCCGAATTTGCCGAAGTAAAAAAAGCTGCAAAAGTACGCTTGGCCGACTACATCGAAAAAGAGCTGGACATCAAAGTCAATCCTGAAGCTTTGTTCGACATTCAAATCAAACGAATCCACGAGTACAAACGCCAAGCGTTGAATGTGATGCACATTGTCGACCGCTACAACAAAATCTTGGAAAATCCGGATGCCGATTGGCAGCCGCGTGTGTTTATCTTTGCCGGTAAAGCCGCCTCGGCTTATTACATGGCGAAGAAAATCATCCGCTTGATTAACGATGTGGCCAAATTCATCAACAACGACAGCCGCATCCGCGATTTGATTAAAGTGGTGTACATCCCGAACTACAGCGTGAGCTTGGCACAAATCATCATTCCTGCTGCCGACTTACACGAACAGATTTCATTGGCTGGAACTGAAGCCTCAGGAACCAGTAACATGAAATTTGCTCTGAACGGTGCGATTTGTATGGGTACTTTGGACGGCGCGAACGTAGAAATTCTGGATAAAGTCGGTGCAGAACACTGCTACATATTCGGTAATACGGTTGAACAAGTGGAAGAAATTCGCCGCAATGGTTACGATCCATTGAGTTACATCGAACAAGACCATGACTTGCGCCGTGTGGTGAATCAAATCAGCCATGGCACGTTCTCACCGGAAGAGCCGACCCGCTATAACGATGTTTTACAGCCTTATGGCGACCATTACCAATTGATGGCTGATTTCCGCAGCTACATTGATACGCAAGCCAAAGCAGATATGCATTTCAAAGACAAAGCCGCTTGGAACCGTTCTGCTTTGATTAACATTGCCAACATGGGCTTCTTCTCATCAGACCGTTCGATTGCCGATTATTGTCGCGATATTTGGTATATCAAACCGTTGACTGAAAAAGAGTTGCCACGTCGTCCTGAATAAGATGCGATGCAATAGGCCGTCTGAAAGAAAAACTTTCAGACGGCCTATTTTAATGTATAACGACTTTAATTGATTTCTGCCAACAATGCTTTGCGGCTTTCCAATACCTGATCGATTAAGCCGTATTCTTTGGCTTCATCGGCAGACATGTAATTGTCGCGGTCGGTATCGCGTTGCAAATCAGCCAAATCGCGATCGCAATGTTTGGCCAGCAGCCGGTTGAGTTTTTCTTTAATCTTAATCAGCTCTTTAGCATGAATTTCAATGTCAGATGCTTGGCCGGATAAGCCACCGTGAATCAACGGTTGGTGAATCATTATGCGGCTGTTCGGCAAGGCAAAGCGCTTGCCTTTTTCACCGGCGGAAAGCAAAAATGCACCCATGCTGGCAGCTTGGCCCAAGCACAGGGTTGATACGTTAGGCTTAATGAAATTCATGGTGTCATAAATCGACATACCCGCGGTTACCGAGCCTCCCGGAGAATTGATATAGAAATAAATATCCTTATCTGGATTTTCGCTTTCTAAAAACAGCAATTGCGCCACCACCAAATTGGCCGATTCGTCGGTTACGGGGCCGACCAAAAACACAATACGTTCTTTCAGCAGGCGGGAATAAATATCGAAAGCACGTTCGCCACGGCCGCTTTGTTCGATAACGGTGGGAACGAGATAGTTTTGAATGTCTGGAGTCATGCGGGCTTTTCCTGTAAGGTAAGTGATATGGAAATCAGTAAAATATCTTTTCTGCAAATGGTGCCAAATGGCCGACATTTCAATTTAATAAACTTGAATATTAATGTACTGGATAAATAAAAGCACCAAAGCGCGCTTTGCGCCGCTTCAGTGCTTTGATGATGTTATGTTTCAAACGGCAGATTAGGCTTGTGCGTCCATTACTTCGTCAAATGACAAGGTTTTTTCAGTAACTTTGGCTTTGCCCAATACGAAGTCAACCACGTTGCTTTCAACAGCCAAAGAAGTCGGGCCTTGCAAACGGCTTTCGTCGCCGTAGTACCAATCGATTACTTCTTGCGGATCTTCGTAGCTTTCGGCGAAGTTCGCCACAACAGCTTTGATTTGCTCTTCAGTTGGTTCCAGTTTGTTTTCTTCAACCACTTTAGCCAAGATTAAGCCCAAAGATACGCGGCGCTCGGCTTGCTCTTTGAACATGTCGATTGGCAAGT
The DNA here is from genome assembly GCF_042658245.1 of Neisseria weixii. Taxonomy (NCBI): domain Bacteria; kingdom Pseudomonadati; phylum Pseudomonadota; class Betaproteobacteria; order Neisseriales; family Neisseriaceae; genus Neisseria; species Neisseria weixii. Next base: position 90,197 of record NZ_JBHSPY010000005.1, on the reverse strand, counting down.
CCAAGTTAGCAGCATCAGCCATGCCTTGGTTTACGAAGTTTTGTTTCATTTCGTTGGCCAAGCGGGTGGCTTCCTCATTAACCAAAGCGTTAGGTACTTGTAATTCAGCGGCTTTCAACAAAGCTTCCATCACTGAATCTTTAGTTTGGTCTTGAACGCGGCGTTCTACTTCGCGGCTAACGTTTTTCTTTACTTCTTCACGCATTTTGGCAACATCGCCGTCTTCAATGCCCAAAGCTTTAGCGAACTCAGCGTCGACTTCCGGCAAAGTCGGCTCAGAAACGTTGTTCAAAGTAATGGTGAACACGGCAGTTTTACCGGCCACTTCTTGACCGTGGTATTCTTCAGGGAAGTTGACTTCAACGTCTTTGCTTTCGCCGGCTTTCATGCCCACAATGCCTGCTTCGAATTCAGGCAGCATTTGACCCGCGCCCAATACGAATGCGTAGTTTTTAGAAGAACCGCCTTCAAACAATTCACCGTCGATTTTGCCTTCAAAATCGATGATGACACGGTCGTCATTTTTTGCTTCCCGCTCAATGTGGTTGTAGCAGGTGCGTTGTTTACGCAGGATTTCAACAGTTTTTTCAACTTCCTCGTCACCAACGGCAGCGGTTACTTTTTCAACTTCTTGTGCCGATAAATCGCCAATCACGACTTCAGGGAATACTTCGAAAACGGCGGCGATTTTGAAAGCTGCTTTATCATCTTGTTCTTCAACACCCTCGAAACGCGGGAAGCCGGCCACTTTCAGGTTTTCACTTACGGCGATGTCGTAGAACGCACGTTGAACCAATTCGTTCATTACATCGTTTTGCGTGCTTGCGCCATACATTTGCGCAACCATTTTCAATGGGGCTTTGCCCGGACGGAAGCCGTCAATTTTTACGCGGCGTTGGGTTTGTTTCAAACGTTTGTCGGTTTCTGCGTTGATTTCAGCCCAAGGCAGAGACACAATTACTTTGCGTTCCAAGTTTTCTAAAGTTTCTACAGTTACGCTCATCGTAAGCCCTTAAATATCTTGTTGATTGATGGATGGAAACCTGTTTGCGTGATTTGCCTTCGAATTCGGCAAAGCGACAATCGGCAGCCTCAGGCGGCCATTGGGTGCAAAAGGGATAAAATTCAGCCAACTAGTATATCACAATGTTTGAATAATAGGCGATAAGGCCGTCTGAAAATTAGCCGGTTCAGGCGGCCTGTGGTGTTGTTTGGAATATCAGCGTTGCTACTACTTAGTATAGATGGTTCCGGTAATAGCGTTTCCTAACATATAGGCGACAGTGGGCAAGTACAGAATAATCATTATGTAATTGGCAGTGACGGCAGGCAGGTGATGGCTAAGCATGAAAACACAGGTAGAGACCTTTGCAAAATCTCATGAACCACTAATAAAATTCAAAGCAGCCGTCATTCCCACGCAGGCAGGAATATATTTTTGAACATGGCAAACTATTGAATAAAATAAGTTTCTGAAATTTTAAGATGGATTCCCGCCTGCGCGGGAATGACGTCGGTTCTTTGTGTAGTGGCTTTTCAGGGAGTTTTGCAAAGGTCTCAGGTAGATTAAAAGAGGTATCATTGTTTTGACCAAAAAACGAGATAGAAGACAGCAAAGGCCGTATGAAAATTCATTTTCATACGGCCTTTGACAATACTTTGAATCAAAGCTGGTCTTTTTGCGCCAAAATGCGACGGCTGCCGCTGATGTCGGCAGGCGTTACCACGCCTGCGTTTTCCAAGGCTTCCATTAAATTGGCTGCGCGGTTGTAACCGACGCGTAATTGGCGTTGCAAAGCAGAAATTGAAGTTTTCTTGCTGTCTAACACAAAAGCAACGGCTTGGTCGAACAATTCGTCGCTGTCGGCATTGGGGTTGACGATATTGGTCGTTTCCAAAGCTGCTTCGCCACTGAGCAAGCCTTCAATGTAGTGGGTTGGGGCTTGTTCTTTAACATGAGCCACGACTTTATGCACTTCGTCATCGGAGACAAACGCACCTTGCACGCGTGTCGGTTCGGCACTGCCCGGTTGCAGGAATAATGAGTCGCCGTATTTCAGCAATTCGTCCGCACCCATCTGATCGAGAATGGTGCGGCTGTCGATTTTGCTTTGCACGGTAAAGGCCATGCGTGTCGGGATATTGGCTTTAATCAAGCCGGTTACCACATCGACGCTTGGGCGTTGGGTGGCAACAATCATGTGAATGCCCGCGGCACGCGCTTTTTGCGCCAAACGGGCGATTTGCTGTTCGACGGCTTTGCGTTCGGTCATCATCAAATCGGCCAATTCGTCAATCACCAACACAATCAGCGGCAGTGTTTCCAGTGGCTCGGGGTCATCAGGATTGAGACTGAACGGATTCAGCAACGGCTTGCCTGCTGCTTTGGCCTCTTTTACTTTTTTATTAAAGCCGTCTAAATTGCGCACGCCGGCATGTGAAAGCAGGCGATAGCGTTTTTCCATTTCGGCCACACACCAATTCAGTGCCTGACCAGCTTCGCGCATATCGGTGACAACTGGGCAGAGCAGGTGCGGAATGCCGTCATAAATACTTAATTCCAGCATTTTCGGGTCGATCATGATGAAGCGGACTTCATCCGGCGTGGCTTTATAAAGTATGGACATAATCATGCCGTTGACGCCGACCGACTTGCCCGAACCGGTCATGCCTGCTACCAATAAATGTGGCATTTTGGCGAGGTCGCCGACTACAGGATTGCCGGAAATGTCTTTACCCAAAGCAACAGTCAGCTTCGATTGGGCTTCGTTAAACACTTCCGAAGATAAAATCTCGCTCAACATCACGTCTTGGCGGTGTTCATTCGGCAACTCAATGCCCATGGTGTTTTTACCGGCAATAGTTTCCACCACGCGCACAGCCTGCATCGACATCGAGCGCGCCAAATCTTTGGCTAAGGCCACAATCTGGCTGCCTTTCACGCCTTGTGCCGGTTCAATTTCGAAACGGGTAATCACAGGGCCTGCGGTAGCCGACACCACTTGCACGCCAATGCCGAATTCAGCCAGCTTGGATTCGATACGCTCGGCAGTTTGCTGCAGCATATCGGGGTTGACTGCTGCCGGTTCACCTTTCGGCATACGCAGCAAATTCATGCCGGGTTTGTGGTATTCGCCCACAGTTTGTGACTCTTCATGCTCGTCAAACAAAGAAGTTTGGATCTTGGGCGGCGGCACTACTGATACAGTCACGGCTTTGCGGTTGCTGCTGCTGCCTTCGATTTTCTGCATAGGCTCGGCAATGATGGTTTTGGCTTCTTTCAGCAGGCGGCGAGCCGGTTTGGTGTCTCGTAAATCGGTGGTATCGTCGGCTTTTTGCTGTTTTTTATCGGCAATTTTCTGTTTCAGATTTTGTAGGTTTTTCTCAGCGTTGCGGCCGGTTTTGGCCAATACTTCCAACCACGAAACTTGTGCCAGCAACGAAATCGCCAGCAGCAACACAACAAACATAATCAATAAGCTGCCGGATTTGCCCAACAACCAACTCAATCCCGAACCGGCAAATGCACCGATTAAACCGCCGGCGCCCACGGGCAGTGAGTCGTTCAATACGGCATCGAATGCGAAGTGTTCCAAAATCGGGCTGCATACCAGCAGCAAAAACAGGGCCAAAGCTGCTACGCCGTGATTGTAGGGTTTATGGTTTTCTTGTTTTTGCAGCGGACGGAAGTTTTTATAAAGGAACATGCCTGAGGCAATAATCCACCACCAAAACGACAGGCCGAACAGGTAATAGCCGATGTCCGACACATAGGCGCCGAACAAGCCGCCGAAGTTTTGCACTTTGCCGCTGTTGGCCACGCTGCGCGACCATGCGGGATCACTCATGTCGAAGCTCAGTAAAGAAATCGCCAGATAAATGGTCACTACCAAGCCCAAAAGCCACATGGTGTCATTGATGAGATTGACCACATGTTCGGGACGGGCTTTTTTTTCTTCGTCTTTTTGTAAGGCTTTGGCTGCTTTCAGGCTTTCCGACAACTTATTAGGCTGGGTAGCAGGCTGCGGTTTGGCCGAGCGGCGCACGGCGGGCTTGGCGGCTTCAGTTTTGGCTTTGACTTTGGGTTTCGGGGTTGTTTTGGTAGATTTGGTAGCCATAGAATTCTGTTGCAGAGACCGTCTGGAACGGTAGCTAAAAGTAATGTGCGTAATGTCGAATTATACAATAAACCGCTGCCGTGATATACACAAAGGCCGTCTGAAATATTTCAGACGGCCTTCAGTCGTTGTTTTAAATCAGGTTGCTGATAAAAATCAGTAGAATTACCAGTGGCACTAAATATTTGACATAGTTGAACCAAATATTGACTGCGGTATCGTTGCCTTGATGGCGCAATTCTTCTTCCGCTTCCTCCTTCATCACAAAGCCGACAAACAGCGCCGAGCCCAAAGCCGTGAGCATAAACAGAATATTGCCGCTGATAAAGTCGAAAGCATCAAAAATATTGCGACCGAAAATCGAGATGTCCCGCCAAGATCCATAAGCCAAAATTGACGGAATATTGCCCAATAAATACCGCCTAAGACAATAGTAATTGCCGCGGCACGTCGGATTTTGGTTTTTTCCTGCAGAGCAGTAATCAACACTTCGTAAATGGTTAAAGAAGTGGTAAGCGCGGCAATCAGCAGCAGAGAGAAGAAAATCACTGCAAAAACAGGGTCTGCCCACATATTGGAAAACACAATAGGCAGGCTTTGGAATACCAGGATCGGGCCGGAATCGGGTGCCACACCGAAGCTGAAGAGCGAAGGGAAAATCATAAAGCCCGCCAATACCGCAATTAAAGTATTGGTGACGGCAGTAATCACGGCCGTCTGAACCAGATTTTCGTTTTTATCCAAATAGCTTGATAAGGTAATCATCACGCCGAAGCCCAAGCTCAAGGCGAAGAATACTTGCCCCAGAACATAGACAAACAATTGTGCGGTGATTTTGCTGAAATCAGGTTTCAGATAAAAAGTGATGCCTTTCATCGCGCCGGGTAGGGTAACGTTGCGCACCACCATGGTAATCAGGAACAAAAACAGCAGCGGCATTAAGTATTTAGCCGCTTTTTCAATACCGCCAATCACGCCTTTAACCAAAATGAAATAGTTAGCCAGCACAAACAGCAGGGTATAAAACGCGATGACCCAGGGGCTGTTTTCAATGTGTTCGGTAAAAAATGCTTTGGTTGCCTCGCCGTGAATCGGTTGCGAAACATCCAAGCCGCCGCCGATTAAATTGACGATATAGCTGATGACCCAGCCGCCAAGCAGCATATAATAAGCCATGATGCCGAATGCCCCGAGTAAGCTCATCCAACCGGCCAGCTTCCAGAATTTGGGTACGGGTTTGCCGTTGAGTTGGCCGCCAAAGGCATCGAGTGCATTGACCCCTTTGCGCCGACCGATGACATTTTCCACCAAAATCATCGGAATGCCGATTAAAATCATGGCAATGCAAAATAAAAACACATACGCGCCGCCGCCGTTTTCACCGACCAAATAGGGAAAACGCCAAGTAGCGCCGAAGCCGACCGTAGCACCGGCAACAGTCAGAATATAGGTTAATCGGTTTGACCAAGTTTGACGGGGTTGAGAAGAATTCATATTAATATATTTATGAAAAACAAAACTAAAGGGCGATATTATACGCCTGATAAGGTATACAATTTAGCTGAATATTAAAAAGGCTGATAGTGAATAGTGCTGAAAAATACAATTTTTATAGTGAAAGGCAGGAATAAGTGAGGCCGTCTGAAAATAAAATAGGTGAAAAAACTGGTTTGAATAGGAATCTGGTTGTTAAGAAAATGAGTAAATGACGAAAACGAAAAAACCTGCCATAGGCAGGTTTTTTTTAATGTTCATTTAAAAAGTTATCGGATTAGCGGTCATTAACCCAATCGTCCAATTCTTTTTCCACTTGTTCTTTGGTGTAGCCGTAACGCTCTTGAATGCGGCCTGCCAACTGATCGCGTTGGCCTTCTACGACTGCCCAATCATCATCGGTCAGCTGACCCCATTTCACTTTGGCCTTACCTTTTAATTGTTCCCACTTACCTTCTACTTGATCCCAGTTCATACTAGTTCCTTTCGTTACGTTTTAAGGGGGTACACGTTTTGTGTCGCGTGTGAAACCATCGTAACTAAATCAACTTGGCTGTGCAAGTGGAAAAATCAACGTCTTTACAATTGAATATTTTATCTCCTTGTTTTCTAGAAAAATATCCAAAATGAATTAAATAGTATTTACTTAAACAATTAAATTTTAAAGAAAACAGACAAAATCATGATTGGGCGATGATTCAGGCGCGAGACTACAGCCTATTCTTTTTATAGAAAATATTAATCATAAATAGATTTTTGATTGATAATAAATTGAAGATAAAAAAACCATCTATACTAAGGGGAAAAGTATAGATGGCCAAACACATTACGGGGAAAACGTCTTACTCACTTACTTACTTCTCTCGAAGCAAGTGTTACTCAGACAGGCGAATTATATAATAGTTCATAGATATTTGTGTTAAATTTTGTTAATGTTGAAAATAGTTAAATAATCATTTGATTTTATTGCGTTTAAAAATTCAAAATGTGTAATAATTTTTTTGCAGGCCGCAATTCAATAATGGATTTGGATAAATTTCCACTCTCCGGCGGCTAAGTTTTGCGTGTCCCAGTCGCCGAATTTATCTCGATGCAGCTGTTCGACCCGGTTGCCGGCAGCGGCCACCATGCGTTTGACCTGGTGGTATTTGCCTTCGTTAATCGCCATGATAAGTGTATTGGCGTCTTCCAAATAAGCTTCGGCGGCGTGAACCGTTTCGTTATCGTCATGCAGTAGGACACCGTTTTTCAGGGTTTCACACAGGCTGTCACCGGCGGCGTGTTTGAGTGTGACGCGATAAACTTTCGCTACCTTATGTTTAGGCGATGTTACACGATGGTTGAACTGACCGTCGTTGGTAATCAGCAAAACGCCCGTGGTATCGGCATCCAAACGTCCAACTGCCTGCATATCGATATTGCGCATGTGGTCGGGAAACAGGCTGAACACGCTCGGGTATTGTTGAGGTTTATGCGAAGTTTCGTAATCGGCGGGTTTGTTGAGCAGAATATAGAAGTAGGGCATGGGTACAACCATCACATTATCACCGTCAATGCTGAGTGTTTTGACATCGACAGGCTCGATGATGCTTTTGGCGTTGTTCCAAATGTCGCCGTTGATGACGACGCAATCATTGTCGATCAGCCATTGACATTGTTTACGGCTGCCTAAGCCTTGCGATTGGAGATATTTGAGAAGTTGCATAAATAGTGTGCGGGATAAAGATTCAGACGGCCTATTGTACTGTAATTCAGACCATCTGAAAGAATGCGGACAACAAAAAAATCGCCCCTTTAAAATAATTAAGGGGCGCAAAAGGAACACAAACCACTACCAAAACTGTTACAAGGCAAATTCTCCTAATTTATGTGTTGCCGGATAAAGTGCTTTCATCAAATCATGCGGTGAGAGCGACAAATCTTTGCTGCCTGTGGTCAGGCGGCCTTGTTGCGGGGTAAGCTCCAATAGGCAGCTTGGGGCTGCGTGGCTGTGCTTACCTTTGTTGCGTTCCAAGCGGCGCTGTAGGGCGCTGCTGACACGCTGGTATAAATTGTCTTTCTGCTTTATTTCACGGGCGCGGGCAACCCAGCTTAAGCGCGCTTGTGAAGCTTTGTCTTCAATCAGAAGGATTCCGGTATCAGACGGGCTTTCAGACGGCATACACGGTAATCCGACATAATATCTGCCATCTAAAGTTACATATACGGCCTCGTGTATTTCACAATCGCCGCAGCCTTGTGTGGCCAGAAGTGAGCGGATGGTGTGTTGGTGCAGTCTCAGAATGTTGAGAGAGACTTGCTTAAAAATACTTTCCGGCATGTGCTTCTCCTTTCTTTCTGTGCGTTGCGTTGAGTGTCGTTGGATTGGATTATACGGACTTTTTTCTAATTTGCAAATGATAATTGTTATTATTAATGTAAAAATACATAAGATTGTGATTTTTATTGGAATTAATTTTAAAAAAATTTCAAAATGTGAGTAGTTTAGTCAGGAAATATCAAAATCAGCTTTCACGGCACTCTTATAGATGAGATGCCGTTTAATAATATAGATGCCGTCTGAAATAAATTTTCAGACGGCCTGAGTGTTTTGATGAATTAAAATCTGACTAAACTTTTGCAAACTATACTTTCATGCATTGATTTAGTATGATTCGGGCAACGATAAAAGGACAGACACATGAGCAAACGCCAGATTATATTTGATACAGAAACCACCGGTTTTCTCGACGACCCGACCAACCGTATGATTGAGTTTGCCGGTGTTGAGATGATTAACCGCCAATTGACCGGCAATTACCTGCATCTTTATATCCACCCCGAACGCGATATTCCCGAAGATGCGGTTAAGGTGCATGGTTTGACATTAGAAGTGTTGGAAGAAAAAAACGCACCGGTTTTTGCGGCTGTCGGAAATAAGATTGCCGATTTTATCCGCGATGCGGAAATCATTGCCCACAATGCGCCGTTTGACGAAGGCTTCTTAAACCGTGAATTTGCCCAAATGGGTTTGCCGAACGTGCGCGAACTGGGTTGCCAAGTTACCGACACGCTGGCGATGGCGCGCGAAATGTTCCCGGGACAGAAAAACAGTTTGGACGTATTGTGCAACCGGTTTTCCGTCGACCGCAGCAAGCGCGTGCTGCATGGTGCGCTGATTGACTGCGAGTTATTGGCTGATGTCTATTTGGCCATGACCCGCCAGCAATTTGATTTGATGGGCGGTGCCGGCGAAGAAAGCTGCGATGGACAAACGCCGGTTAATCCGGTGCAAACCACACGTAACGGCCGTCTGAAAGTGGTGCGTGCTGATGAAACCGAATTGGCGGAGCATGAACAATATTTAGATGGCTTGGGCGATGAATGCATTTGGCGCAAATCAGCGACGGCGGAGCAGCAGGCATGAAACGCAATATCGCTTTGATTCCGACGGCCGGTGTCGGCGCGCGTTTTGGCGCGGGCAAGCCGAAGCAGTATGTCGAAATCAACGGGAAAACCGTGTTGCAGCACACCGTCGGCATTTTCGAACGGCATCAGAAGATTGATTTTATCGCGGTCATCGTATCGCCCGAAGACAATATTTTTCAGACGGCCTCCGATAAAGTCGGCGTATTTAAGGTAGGCGGTGAGACGCGCGCCGAGACCGTGCGCAACGGTGTGAATATCCTGTTGCAGCAAGGCATCGCAGCGGAGACCGACAATATTCTGGTACACGACGCGGCGCGCTGCTGCCTGCCTTCTGAAGCCTTGAGCCGCTTGATTGAGGCGGCGGCCAATGCCGAGCAAGGCGGGATTTTGGCGGTGCCGGTGGCAGATACCTTAAAACGGGCCGGTGAAGGCAGCCGGGTGATAGAAACTGTTTCCCGCGCCGGATTATGGCAGGCGCAAACGCCGCAGCTTTTTCAGGCGGCCTTATTGCAGCGGGCATTGTCTGTTGCGGATTTGGAGCGTGTAACCGATGAGGCTTCCGCCGTCGAAATGTTGGGCGTGAAACCGTTGCTGGTATCGGGCGATACGCGCAATTTGAAACTGACTTTGCCACAGGATGAGTTTATCGTGCGGTTGTTGTTATGTGAAGAAGTGCAGTAATAATAAGAAAGTTTTAAAAAAAGATAATAAAACATATTAAGGTGTGAAAATTAAGGTGTGAAAATGTATACGCTTAAAAAAGACTTTGAATTTTTAAAAGAGGTATTGACTGAATTTTGTGAACGGCAGGAGTTTATTGATAGGTTAAATACTATTGAAAAAACAGAAATCACGGGTTGGGAAATTTGGTTGCAGGTGGAATTTGCCTTATTTTTGCAGGAGCATAAAAGAGTAGCTGAATGGAAAAGGGAAATTCGTCACTCTTTAGATATGCGAAAGTCTGATTATTGGAATAATGCTTCGATTGATTTTTATATTCGTCAGAAACAAGCGCGCAGTTTTATTCCTCTTGAAATTAAGCAGAATCGTAATGCGAGCAGCTGTATTAAGAGTATGTCAGACGATATTAAGAAATTTAGAAATATCAAGAACTCTACATGCTGACGTTATTTTAATTATTAGTTTGAAGCCGTCTGAAAACTTTAAGACGGCCTTTGAAAATCGAAACTATATAATAGGAAAGCAAACATGAATATCCGTATCGGACAAGGTTATGACGTTCACCAATTGGTCGAAGGGCGCGATTTGATTCTCGGCGGTGTGAAGATTCCGTTTGAAAAAGGCCTGCTCGGCCATTCCGATGCCGATGCGCTGCTGCACGCGATTACCGACGCAATATTGGGGGCGGCGGCTTTGGGCGACATCGGCAAGCTGTTTCCCGATACGGCGGCGGAAAACAAGGATGCCGACAGTCGCGTTTTGCTGCGCGAGGCTTATCGGGCGGTGCGGGCGGAAGGCTGGCGGGTGGTGAATGTGGACAGCACCATTATTGCCCAGCAGCCGAAACTGCGCCCCCACATCGACGACATGTGCGCCAACATCGCCGAAGATTTGGGCATTGATATTTCGTGCGTCAACGTGAAAGGCAAAACCAACGAAAAGCTCGGCTATCTCGGCCGCGTGGAAGGGATTGAAGCGCAGGCCGCGGTATTGCTGGCGCGTGCGGAGAGCGAATAATCCTGCGATGACGGCAGGCCGTCTGAAATGTTAGAATCAGACTATCCATTCCAGCCTTATATAAAGGAGAAGCAGTTATGGCGACACAAGACGAATTGAAGCGTGTTGCGGCGGAAAAAGCCGTTGAATTTGTGCCGGAAAACGAATACATCGGCATCGGCACCGGTTCGACCGTCAATTTCTTTATCGAAGCCTTGGGCAAAAGCGGTAAAAAAATCAAAGGCGCGGTATCGACTTCAAAGAAATCCAGCGAATTGTTGGCGCAATACGGCATTCCGGAATTGTCGCTCAACGATGTACACCATTTGGCGGTGTATATTGATGGTGCCGACGAAGTGAACCACATGTTGCAAATGATTAAAGGCGGCGGTGCGGCACATTTGGATGAAAAAATCGTCGCCAGCGCGGCCGATAAGTTTATCTGTATCGCCGATGAGAGCAAATACGTTTCGCGCTTGGGTAAATTCCCGCTGCCGGTGGAAGTGATTCCGAATGCCCGCTCACTGGTATCGCGCAAACTGTTGGCCATGGGCGGTCAGCCTGAACTGCGCCTCGGTGTGACCACCTTCCACGGCAACCAAATCGTTGACGTGCATGGTTTGAATATCGACCGTCCGGTAACGCGTGAAGACGAAATCAACCAAATCGTCGGCGTGGTGGAAAACGGTATTTTCGGGCGCAATGCCGCTGATGTGCTGATATTGGGTACGGCAGAAGGTACCAAAGTGATTTATCCGGGCCGGGATTAAATACTCATCTTACAGGCCGTCTGAAAAAGTACAAACATTTTTTCAGACGGCCTTTACAATAATGGAATAACAAAATGTTGAAATGGTTGGCCATTGCAGCCTTGGTAACCGGTGGTTTAGGGTACAGCAGCGATAAAATCGACTGGCTGAAAGTCGGCGGCGAAGTTGTCGGGCGTATCAAACAGGGGAGCGATTGTAAAAGCGTGCTGCCCGATTTATACGAATTGGCCGGCATTGAGCAGACAGACAAACAAAAACAAAGCCAAAAGAAAAATTATACCGGCCGCGTAACGAGCATTTCCGATGGCGATACCATTCACGTCACCGATGGCAACGGCCGTAAACACAAAATCCGCATGGCGCATATTGATGCGCCGGAAATAAACCAAGCCTACGGCACTCGTTCGCGCGACCAGTTAAAGGCCGTGGCCGGTAATGCCAAAGTAAAAATCAAAGTATTCGAGATTGACCGCTACGGACGTGAAGTGGCGCAAGTGTTTAAAGGCAATACCGATTTGAACCTGATGATGGTGCATGAAGGCGCGGCATGGCACTACGAATACTATGCTAAAAAGCAGCAAAACAAACTGGCGTTTACCGAATACGCCGCCGCACAAAAACAAGCCAAAGGCGACCGCAAAGGCTTGTGGCGGGCAAAAAATCCGCAAGCGCCGTGGGATTTTCGCAAACAGCAAAACACTGAGCAAAACCAAAGCACGGGCCCCAAATGGTTTGGCTGGTAGTTTTCAGACGGCCTTTTTGCTTACCGCCAAACAGGCCGTCTGAATGCCGAGACTTGCGAAATCGGCAATAAATCGGTATGTTGGATTTGATTCTTTTCTCACGATTCATCAAGATTCTAACAAAAGAGGCCGTCTGAATATGTCCACTTTATTAATTGTGCGCCCCGAGGCGCGGGCGCAACAAGACATTGCTGTGTGCCGTCAATTGGGGCAGGATGCCATTGCATTCAGCCCCATCGAAATCGAACCCGATGAAACCGCTCTGGCCGGATTGGCAGAAGTGTTCCAACAATGCGATGCCGTGTTTTGGGTCAGCCCGACTGCCATCGAAACCGCTGCGCCGTATGTTGATTTTTCAGACGGCATGAAAGTCCAAATTACCGTCGGTGAAGCCAGCCGCCGAACCTTGAGCCGTTTTACCCCGCACGAAATTTTCAGCCCGGCCGACGGCAACGACAGCGAAGCCGTATTGCGGCTGCCGATTTGGCAAAACCTGCCGCAAAATGCCAAAATTTTGGTGGTGCGCGGTCATGGCGGGCGCGATGCCCTCATCGAAAATTTGCGCAAACATGGCTTTGGCGTGGCAGTGGCCGAAGTGTATTTCAGACGGCCTAAGGAATTGAATTGGCAAGATTTCTCTGAAAAAAATGTGCAAGCGGCATACATTACCTCCGCCGAAAGCGTGAAAACCTTGTTCGCACAAGTACCGCCGCCATTGGCGCAACGCTTGAAAACCTTGCTATACTTGACCCATCACGAGCGCGTAGCCGAGGCTTTACGGCAGGCCGGCGCCCAAAACATCCAATTGGTCGCCGCACTCGATGCTGCGGCTTTATCCCATGTCTCAAACGGAGCCGATATGAGCCAAACCGAAGACAAACAACCTGAAATCAACAAAAACGACGACAAACGCGTGATTGCGGTCGATACCGAAGGCAAAGCCGTGCCGTCTGAAAAAGCTGCAACCGAAAATGCGCCGGCCGAACCGAAGCCAGCTGCACCAGCGGCGGCTGAACATCGAATTACAGGAAATACTATGTCAGACAATAAAAATACACCGAAAAACGAGTCATCTTCCCAAGCACCAGCGCCCGTGGTGATTCAGCAGTCATCCGGTAAAGGCTTGGCCGCCGGTGCGCTGGTGCTGGCTTTGTTGGGCTTGGGAGCGAGCGGTTTCTTGTTTGTTCAAGGTCAGAATGTGTTGAAAAATCAAGAATTGGCCTTTACCCAAAAAATCGACAAAGCCGCATTGGGTGAGTCTGAAAACGCTTCTTTGCTGAAAGACAACATCAACCGTCAAACCACGATTCAAGCCGAAATCGAGCGTTTGGCCAATGCGCAAAAAGCCAACAGTGACCAAATCGAGTTAAACCGAAAAGCCTATCAGGAATTGGTCAAAGGCCGCGTCAATTGGTTGGTGGACGAAGCAGAGAGCATGCTGAATCTGGCTGCGCAACAATTGATGCTGTCGGGCAACGTGCCGGGTGCGGTAGGTGTGTTGGAACATGTCAACAGCCGCTTGAGCCGTTTCGACCACCCGGAGTTGTTGCCGATTAAGCAAGCCGTCAGCAGCGATTTGGCCGAATTGAAAAGCCGGCCTTATGTCGATGTTTCCGGTACTGCTCTGCGTATTGACCGCTTGGAAGCAGCGGTTGCCGGTTTGCCGCTGGTGGTAGATGGCACACTGAAACCGGGTGCGGTGGAGCAGGTACAGGAAAATCCGCAGCTTTCGTGGTGGGAAAATGCCTGGGAAAAATCGCTAGGCGCATTGAAAGGCTTGGTGGAAGTGCGCAATTTGGAGAGCAACGATTCGATGTTGCTGTCGCCGGAGCAGATTTATTTTGTACGTGAAAACTTACGCTTGCGCCTGTTGGATGCCCGCACTGCCTTGCTGCAACACAACGGTGAAGTGTATCAAAGCGATTTGAACAATGTCGAAGCCACGGTGAAACAATATTTCGACAACAAATCACCGGCCACCCAATCATGGCTGAAAGAATTGGCCGAGTTGAAAGCCTTGGATATCCGCATGACCGGCGGTGATGTGCTGAAAAACAGTTTGGCCGCTGTCCGCACTTATCAAGATGGCAGCCGTGCGCAAGCCGCCATAGCCGCCACGCCGGAAGCAGCCGAGCCGAAAGCCGCTTCTGAAGCGGTGGAAACGAAGGCCTCTGCGCCGGCGGCAGCTTCTGCCGCTATGCCTGAAGCACCTGCATTGCCGTCTGAAAACAAAGCATCACAGCCGCGCACGCCGGACGCACCTGCTGCCAAACCCGAAGCCGCTCAAGAAACACCGGCGCAAGCAAAAGGGGAACAGGCATGAAAAGCGTCATTTGGATTGTGATTTTATTTGCCGCTGCCGTGGGCTTGGCGCTGGCATCGGGCATTTATACCGGTAATGTGTATGTGGTGGTTGAGCAAACCATGCTGCGTATTAACCTGCATGCCTTTATTCTGGGGTTGATTGCGGCGGTAGTGATTTTGTATTTGCTGGTGAAATTCTTGGCCGGCGTGTTGAATGTGCCGAGCCGTTTGCAGCGTTTCGGTGTGGCGCGCAAAGAAAATCAAGCCGTGCATGCCTTAAACAGCGCGGGTTTGGCGTTTTTTGAAGGCCGCTTTGAAAAAGCAGAACTGGAAGCGGCCAAAGTGCTGACCAACAAAGAAGCGGGTGATAACCGCACTTTAGCTTTGATGCTCGGCGCACACGCAGCCGACCAGATGGACAATTTGGATTTGCGTGACCGTTATCTGAAAGACATTGAATTGCTACCGAAAAAACAGCAATTGTCGCGCTGTCTGCTGCTGGCGGAATCTGCGTTGAACCGCCGCGATTATCCGGCTGCTGAAGAGAATCTGAATGCCGCCGCGCAAATCAACCCGAACCTGACCCGCTTGGTGCGCTTACAGTTGCGTTACGCTTTTGATCACGGCAATGCGTTGGACGTGTTGAATAAAGCAGAAAAGCTGGCAAAAGCCGGTGCGATTAACGATTACGAAGCGGAACAATATCAAATTTGGGCATACCGCCGCCTGTTGGCGCTGGCTTCCGATCCAAATGGTCTGAAGGTCTGCTTGAAGCGCATTCCGGATAATTTGAAAGCCGGTGAAATGTGTATTGAAATTGCGCAAAAATATGAGCGTTTGGGCTTGTATGAGCAAGCGGTGAAATGGGTCAGCCAATACTATCCGCAAACGCAGCAGGTCGAATTGTTGGAGCCTTTTGTCGGGAGCGTGCGCTATTTGAGTGACCGCGAGCAGCAAAAAGCCATCGATACCGCCGACTCTTGGCTGAAAGCGCGTCCGGATAATGCGCAATTGCTGATGTATTTGGGCCAATTGGCTTACAGCAAGCAGCTTTGGGGCAAGGCGCAAGGCTACTTGGAAGCCAGTTTGGCGATTAAACCGAGCTTGAGTGCCCATTTGGCTTTGGCGCGTGTGTTCGACGAAACCAACCAACCACAAAAAGCCGATGCCCAGCGCAAGCTGGTGTTGGAAAGCGTGGTGGAAGAGGAAGAACCGGCCGCCCTGATTGCCAAAGCTTAAGCGCATTCAATTAAAGGCCGTCTGAAACGTTTCAACACACATGAAACCTGTTCAGACGGCCTTTTTGTGTTTACAATACGTTCATCATGCGCGATGACACAATGCGCATATTTCATTGTTCTTGGCCGCCTTTTCAGACGGCCTTATATTCAGAAAGCTGTCATGATTCCATTGCAAAACGATACTTTTCTCCGTGCTCTTTTAAAGCAACCTGTTGAATACACGCCGATTTGGATGATGCGCCAAGCAGGACGCTATCTGCCGGAATACAAAGCCACACGCGCGCAGGCGGGCAGCTTTTTGGATTTGTGTAAAAACACCGAGCTGGCAACCGAGGTGACCATTCAGCCTTTGGAGCGCTTTGACTTGGATGCGGCGATTTTATTTTCTGACATTCTGACCGTGCCGGATGCCATGGGCTTGGGTTTGTATTTCGCCGAAGGCGAAGGGCCGAAATTCGAGCGCCCGCTGCAGCATGAAGCCGACATCGCCAAATTGGAAGTGCCGGATATGGCTAAATTGCAATATGTGTTTGACGCGGTTACCTCCATCCGCACGGCCTTAAACGGCCGAGTGCCGTTAATCGGTTTCTCAGGAAGCCCGTTCACGTTGGCCTGCTATATGGTGGAGGGCGGCAGCAGCAAGGAATTTCGTACCATCAAAACCATGATGTATTCGCGCCCTGATTTGCTGCACAAAATTTTGGCCACCAATGCCCAAGCGGTAACGGCTTACCTGAATGCGCAAATCGATGCCGGTGCTCAAGCGGTGCAGATTTTCGATACGTGGGGCGGCGTGTTGAGCGATGCCGCCTTTGAAGAATTCAGCTTGCAATACATGCAGCAGATTGTGGCCGGTTTGAAACGTGAAAACGAAGGCCGTCAAGTGCCGGTAATTGTGTTCGCCAAAGGCGGTGGCTTGTGGTTGGAAAAAATGGCGGCTATCGGTGCCGGTGCGCTGGGCTTGGATTGGACTTGCAACATTGGTGAAGCGCGCCGCAGAGTGGGTGACAAGGTTGCTTTACAAGGCAACTTTGATCCTTTTGCTTTGTTTGGTACGCCGGAAAGCATCCGCTCCGAAGTGGCGCGTATTCTCGGCGACTACGGTCAGGGCAGCGGCCATGTGTTCAACCTCGGTCACGGCATCAATCAACACGCCAATCCGGAACATGCTAAAATTTTGGTTGATACCGTGCATGAATTATCGCGCCAATACCACAAATAATTGAAGCTTAGAAAAGGCCGTCTGAATTTCAGACGGCCTTTTATTTTACTGAAAGCAAAATTTAATATTCTTTGATTTCAAATTCTTTTTGCAATTTGGCAATGCTGGTTACTCGTTCATAGCCTTCAAATCGAGCGGCATCGCTTTCTTTCGCTTTGGTGCCGAGTGCTTGCGAAGCGAACACGAAACCTTCGCGTTCCATCACGGCTTTGCGGTAGAAATCGAGTAAGTCCTGCTTGGTGAGCTTTTCCGTTAAATCTATGATTTTTTGGCGGGTATCGAATTCATAGTTGCCATAGAGAAAGTCATTGGCATAACGCCCGGCTTCCTGAAGCAGCGATTCGGGCTTGCGGCGCAAGTGAATCAACATATTGTTGCGCTGGCGTACCACGTCTTCCTCGCTCAAGTCTTGCAGTTTTTGCCAGCTTTCCTCAAAGAAACGCTGATTGTGGCGCATAATTTCGGCTGGTGTGGCATCAGCGCTTTGCACGGAAAACTGCAAACCTGCTGTTTTTCCGATGGTATAAACACCTTGGCTGATGCTGTAGCCGAGCTGCTTATCGGTGCGTAAATCATCGAAATACCAACGGCTCAAAATACGGGTCAGCAACGAAGCACGTACGCGGCCTTCCAACCATTCGTAGTCTTTGGGCATGTAGATGATACTTAAAGCGTTGTCTTCATGCGGCACATTCACAATATGGTTGAGTTTGCGCTCGGATTGACCGACATCGGGATAGCGGATGCGATAGACATCAAGATTGGCGTTCGGCACAATTTTTTGCACATAGCGCACCAGGCTTTTGGCTTGTTTGTCGGAAAAATTACCAAATGAAAAGACGCGCAGGCCGTTGATGTTGCTGAGAATACGGTTCCGTACCATGGCAACGTCTTGTAAATTCACTTCTTTGGCACCGGTATAAAGATCGTCCCAGTCGAACGTAGGATAGCGTTCAAAATCATGGAACGCCGATACCGTCTGCGCCAAACTGCCGGCTTTTTTCCGGGCTTTCAAACCATCCAGTAAACGTTTGCGTGCCTGTTCGAGCTGATCGGCGTTGAGCGGGGTTTGAGTGAAATTGCGCAGATAATCGGTGGTGAGTTTGCCTAAATGCTGGGCATAGCCGCCGCTGTTGAGCACAAAACCGGTTTCCGTAGGAGTAATGCCCACCGACATACCGGCAATTTTCGATTGGTAGCTGAGTTGGCTTTGCGTCAAATCGTTCATGTAACCGAAGGCCAGAGCCGCTACACCGAGCTTGAGGTCGGGTTGATTGGGCATGATGCTGAACATCATGGTGATGGTAACTTCGGGATTGTCGCCAAAATGCTGCGAAGGCATGTGGAAGATTTTTAAGCCTTTTTGGTTGCGCAGCGCTTTGGGGTGACTACGTTTCACGCCTTGGGCATTGGCTGAGAAATCATCGGCAAAATAAGGATTGCGTTGTGGCAAAACTAATTTCGGATTGCCGCTGAAGTCGAGCCATTGGGCTTTTTGTTGTGTTGTAAACGGGCGGATATCGTACACCGCGCCGAAATAAGGCGTGGTGTGTTGCGATGGATTGAGGCCGTCTGAAACTTCCATCAGACGCATGTTGTCGGGGGTCATGCCGTTGAGTTTTTCCATGACTGCGGCTTTATCTAAACCGTCAGCAACAAAACCGGCATCAATAATATTGGCCAGCGGATAGCGCAGCATGGTTTCGGCCAATGCGGCGGCATAGCCTGCGCTTTTCGGCACATCCGTGGTTTGGAAGGACTGCTTCAGGCTTTCACGGATTTCCTGATAGTAGGCATCGTCGATACCGGATTGCTTAATCAGCTCAATTTGCTGGAAAATCATCGAGATAATACGGTCGCGCTGCTGCCAGCCTTTTTCGGTCAGGACCAAGGTCAACACAAACGCACTTTCATTGCCGCCGTTGTTGTCTGCCGGCAAAGCAAGCAGGCCGCTGTCGGATAGGCCGTTTTTAATCAGATAATCGCTGAGCGTACCGGCGGTGGTGTTGGTGAGGAGATAAGCCAAATAAGCACCGGTTTTTGCGCGGAATAACTGTTCTTCGTTTTTCGGATAACCAAACGTGAGCGTGATGGATTTTTCCGGTCGAAGCGGCTTGTATTGCAGTACAATGGCTTTATCCTGCTCACGGTAAAGCGGCACATTGATTTTTGGTTCAATCACCTGTTTATTCGGCATTTTGCCCAAGGTATCAGCCGCAAGTTTGGCCAGTTGCTCTATCGGCTGCCTAGAATATAAAACGGCCTTGAAAAGATTGGCAGAATAGTATTGGCGGTGGAATTTCAGCAATTCATCGTGGAGCTTGCTGCCGGATTTATCTCGCAGGCTTTCGCGGCTGCCGTGTAAGGATTTGGCACTCGGATGCGCCGGGTTGACCGTGTTGGCACCGATACTGGCCAGCAGAGCTGCATCGCTGGCTTTGGCGCGCACTAATTCGGCATTAACGGCATTCAACTCTTTTTTAGAATATTCGGGTGACAAAATCGGAAACGCCAAAGCATCGGCCATACGCGCCACTGCTTCGTCAAAAGCATCATGGTTGACTTGGAAATGATAGGAGGTGCGCATGAAATTGGTCGACGCATTGGTACGGCCGCCATTTTTTTGTAAGAATGTCATCAACCCGTCGACATCAGGATAGTGTTTGGAGCCCATAAAAATCATGTGTTCCAAATAATGCGCCATGCCTTGCTGGGTGATGGGGTCGTCTTTCGAGCCAATTGGCAACGCAGCGGCCATGATAGACTGGTTGGCAGCAGGGTCGGAAATCAGCAATACAGTCATGCCGTTGGCTAACGCTACCGCACGGTATTCGGCCTTGTCTTTCGGCGCTTTGCGGACGGTTTCACCGATAAAGCGGTAAGGGGTGGCCACTGTGGCAGAGGCCGTCTGAACATTTTCTGCGGCGGCATGGGGAAGGGAAATGCTTAAAAGCACAGTGAAAACGGCGGTATAAACAGTACGGACCCCAAAGAATCGGTTCATTATCGCTCCTGAATGTGGGCTATTTGTTCAGATGTTTTTTTAACATATCATGCCGTCTGAATAAAGATTTATGGTGGAATCAGTAAATAGTGAAGCAGTATAACAAAACTTAAAAAATTTGATAATCTTTCTCAATCATATATTTTCAGACGGCATTCGGTTGGCAGTTAACGCATGGCTTTGGCGTATAATGGCCTTATTCTGATTTTCCTGATTTTGAGCATGACTTTTTTAAAAGATATTACTTGGACGGAGATTTTCGTCGTTATCCACACCACGGCAGCCTTGGCCTGTATGCTGCGCGTGCTATACAAACAAAAAAACATCGGTTCGACATTTGCCTGGCTGATTATTTTATTTTTGTTTCCTGTGTTTGGCACCATTGCCTATATTTTAATCGGCGAACCGCGCTTAGGGACTGCACGCGCCAAACGCAGTGACGAAATGAAGCGCTTTTACGGCGAATTTGCCGAAAAATACCTGCATGATGTGCATCTCGACATCAGTGGCCAAATGAAACCGCATCTTCACGGCATCAGCCAAGTGGCGGCGCACACCACCGGCTTGGGGGCGACGCAAAGCAACGCCATGACCTTGCTTTCCACCACCGATGCCATCATCGACACCATGATTGCCGATATTGAACAAGCGCAAGCCTCGGCGATGATGGCATTTTATATTATTGATGCGCAAGGGCGGATTGAGAAATTATTGGAAGCGCTGATGAACGCAGCCCGGCGCGGCGTTGATTGTGCGATTTTGGCCGACGGTGTGGGCAGCAGTGATTTTCTAAACAGCTATTGGGTCGGACGTTTGCGTCAGGCCGGTGTAGAAATTGAATGTGCCTTGCCGGTGGGTTTGTTCAAAACCTTGTTCACGCGTACTGATTTACGCAATCACCGCAAAATTTTGGTGGTGGACAACAAAATCGGTTACACCGGCAGCTTCAATTTGGTTGACCCCAGCTATTTCAAACAAGATTCCGGCGTGGGCGAATGGATTGATGTGATGATGCGCTGTACGGGGCCGATGGTGTTGGAAATGGCGGTGGTGTTTTTTGCCGATTTGGCGGTAGAGGATGATGAAAACCTGCAAGGCATTCAGCAATATTTGAAACAGAATGAAGACCGCATTCCGCAAATGTTACCCGAGAAAATGAAGCAGGGCAATGTCATCGCGCAAGTGATCCCATCAGCGCCCGGACAGAGCAGTCATGTGATTTACGAAACTATTGTCAGCGCAATTTATGCGGCTACTTATCAAATCACCATAACCACGCCGTATTTCGTGCCGGACGAACCGCTGCTGCTGGCCTTAACTTCAGCTGCTAAGCGCGGCGTGGATGTGACTCTGATTGTGCCAGCCAAGGTTGATTCGACCATGGTGCATTACGCTTCGCGTGCCTATTATCCGATGCTGCTTGAATCGGGGGTAAAACTGGCTTTGTTTGACGGCGGCCTGCTGCATGCCAAAACCATGACGGTTGATGACGATTATGCGCTGTTCGGCACGGTCAATATGGATATGCGCAGCTTTTTCCTGAATCTGGAAATCAGCTTGGCGATTTACGACCAAGGTATGACGCAGAAAATTTACGGTTTGCAACAAGGTTATTTAGCCGACAGTCAATATATTTCTGCCGACGAATGGCAGCAACGCTCGAAATGGTGGATTTTGGTGGAAAACGTGGTACGCCTGATGAGTCCGCTTCTTTGATATAAAAGGCCGTCTGAAATTTCAGACGGCCTTTTGGTTTTCAGTGATTCAAACTCAATCGTCAGCTTAAATATCAAGCTTTGTGCAGTTCATTAACGTGTTCCACTTCTTCGCGGCTGCCCATGATGACCGATACGCGTTGGTGCAGGCCGGTTGGTCGGATGCTGAGAATATCCTCCAGCGCATTGCTGGCCGCGCCACCGCTTTGGGCGAAAATCAGGCTCAACGGGTTGGCTTCATACATCAGACGCAATTTACCCGGTTTGCTTGGGTCGCGTTTGTCTTGCGGATACATAAACACGCCGCCGCGCATCAAAATGCGGTGAATTTCTGCGACCATGCTGGCCACCCAGCGCATATTGTAGTTTTTGCCGCGCGCGCCGGTTTCACCGGCCAAAAGCTCGTCGATGTATTGCCGCATGGGTGCGAACCAGTGGCGCCGGTTCGACATATTGATGGCAAATTCTTTAGTGGCAGCCGGAATTTGCGGATTTTCTTGCGTCAACACAAATTCGTTTTGCTCATTCAGGGTGAACACGAATACGCCGTGCTTCAAGGTGAACACCAATTGCGTTTGCGGGCCGTATAACACATAGCCGCTGCCGACTTGGTTCTGGCCTTTTTGCAGGAAAGATTCGGTATCCAACGCGCCTTCGGGTTTGGCTAAAATCGAGAAAATGGTGCCGACGGAAATGTTGACATCGATATTGGATGAACCGTCGAGCGGGTCGAACAATACTAAATAGCCGCCGTTATCGTTGCAGGCGACAAAAGTGTCTTCTTCTTCGCTGGCCAATCCGGCGACATTCGGATTGCTTTTCAATACATCAATCAATACATCGTTGGCAATGACGTCAAGTTTCTTCTGGTCTTCGCCTTGCACGTTGCCCGTTCCGGCCATGCCCAACACACCGGCCAATGCGCCCAAGCGGACTTTATCGCTGATCTCTTCACAGGCGGAAACAACGGATTGCAACACGCTGCCCAATTCGGCGGGTACGTCGTTTTGTTGCAGGTGTTGCGGTAAAAATTGCGCTAAAGTAGTCATGTCACACTCTTTTCTTTAATAAAAGTCATGGAATTTGGGTTTCAGACGGCCTAACGCTCAGCTTTATTGCGCCGGGGTAATTTCCGAAGCCACGGCTGAGGCAGCTTCAGGCCGGCTAATGCTCTCTTCAGCACAAGCCATGGCGGCGCTGCTGAGTTTGTCGGTGAGCTCCGGGCTGATTTTTCCTGCGAGCATGTCGGTTAAATCTTGCGTAGAAACGCTGTCGAACATTTTACCGGCGGTGCAGTCGCAGATTTGGCGGACTTTTTCTGCCGAGACAAATTGCTGGTCTTGCGGCACGCGGCTGACGCATTGTCCGGAAACCACGTTGATAAAGCCGTTGCGCATTTGCTCGTTGACGGCTTGGGAAACGGGATCGTTTTCCGCACCGCTGCAGGCGCTTAACAAGAACGGGGTAAGGGATAAAGCAAGTAAATAAAGGCGTGGACGCATGAGATAAGGCCGTCTGAAAAGGTGTAGTTAATTGTAATGGAAAATGCAGGTGTATGCTATCTTTAACGGTTGGCGGCAATATGCGGATAATCTAAAGACTAGGACATCGGAATCATTCAGACGGCCTACAGTCTATAGGATTTATTTAATTTGATAATCCAGCATAAATTTCGCCCCTTGGTCTTGCGCCAAAATATCGGTGAGCGCAGGTAGGTTGTTTTGCAACTGTCCGGCCAAAAGATAGGGCGGATTGATGATGAACATGCCGCTGCCGTGCATACCGAAGCCGTCGGCGTGTGGTGTGTGAACGTGTAATTCGGCCCGCAGATAATTTGTCGGTGAAAGCTTTTGTAATTGTTCCGGTAATTTACGGCTTTCTTCGCGGCTCAAGCATGGATACCACACCATGTAGCAGCCGGATTCAAAGCGTTTTTGCGCTTCTTTCAGCGTTTGCGCCACGCGCTGGTAATCCTGTTTTTCTTCATACGGCGGATCAATCAGTACGACGGCGCGACGGGCGGGGGGCGGCAGCAGGGCAATCAGACCTTGGTAGCCGTCGCTTCGGCTGATGATGCCGCGTCGGCCTAAGCGGGCTTCGCGCATATTGTTTTGCAAATGTTGAAAGTCGCTCGGATGTAGCTCAAACAGGCGCAACTTGTCGCTCTCGCGCGTGAGTGCTTGCGCCAGCCAGGGCGAGCCGCAATAAAGATTTTGTTGCGGTAGAATATGTTTCAGACGGCCTTTGAATTCGGCCAGCTCGCCGGGCAGCTTTTGCGCTTGGTTGAGCAGGGTAATACCTTGCTTGTATTCACCGACTTTCTGTGCTTCGCTGCTGCCTAAATCATATAAACCGGCGCCGCTGTGGGTATCGATATACCAATAGGGTTTGTCTTTGCGGTTGAAATATTCCAAGGCGAGAAACAGGGTGAAATGTTTGAGCATATCGGCATGGTTGCCGGCATGAAAGGCGTGGCGGTAGCTGAGCATGGTGGCCGTCTGAAAAGTGAATAAGAGACAGGATTATAGCAAATTTGATGCGGCGGATTTTGATAAAAGGCCGTCTGAACGATTCAGACGGCCTTTCCCAAAGCTAAAAATCAATTGGCAGCGAAGGTGTTGCATTGATTGATGCCGCCGCTGTCGATACCGCGTTTCAGCCACGCCATGCGCTCGGCAGATGAGCCGTGGGTGAAGCTGTCGTGCACGACATAACCTTGCGACTGTTTTTGCAGGCGGTCATCACCGACGGATTCGGCAGCCAGCATGGCTTCTTGCACGTCGTTGGTGTCGAGCAGGTTTTGGTTGATGGAATCACGCGCCCAAATACCGGCGAAGCAGTCGGCCTGCAATTCGAGTTTCACCGATAAAGCATTGGCTTGGGTTTTGCCCGCACCACGTTGCGCTTGGGTAACTTGCGGCAAAATACCCAACAGGTTTTGTACGTGGTGGCCGACCTCGTGGGCAATCACGTAAGCAAAGGCAGCATCGCCGGAAGCACCTAATTTGGTGCGCATATCTTCATAAAACGACAAATCCAAGTAAACGGTTTGGTCGCCCGGACAATAGAAAGGCCCCATTGCCGCTTGACCGGTACCGCAAGCGGTGGATGTGCCGCCGATGTAGAGTACCATTTTGGCGGGGCGGTATTGTTGGCCGTGTTGGGCAAAAACTTTGCTCCACGTCTGCTCGGTATCGGCTAAGACTACGCGCGAGAGTTCGTTTAACTGGCTTTCCAATTTAGTGTCGAGAGTGGATTGCCGGCTCATGCCCGCGTTTGGGGTGCCGACCAGACCGGATAGATCGACACCGTAATAAGCGCCGACCAACAATACGATGATGCCGATGATGCCGGGCGTTTTACCGCCACCGCTTCTGCCGCGGCGGTCTTCTACATTTGAGCTCTGTCTGCGTCCTTGCCATTTCATGTGTGGATTCCTTATGGTGTTATGGTTTTGCTGCTTATTATACGTGACAATGGAAAATTCCGTTAGCGTGAAAATGAGCGGATGATGATTTGAATTTAATGCGTGATTTTGTGCTTTATACACAGATAATAAAAATGCCGTCTGAAAAAAGCTCAGACGGCATAAATCAATGAATAAACGATTAAACTGTTTCGGCTTTGGTGATGATCACCGCTTCAGCCGGCACATCATCGTGGTAGCCGTGGCGTTTGGTGGCTACGCCTTCAATAGCATCCACGACGTCAAAGCCTTCAACTACTTTGCCGAATACGGCATAACCCCATTCTTGCACCACATTGCGGCCGTGCATTTCTTTAGAACGGTGGTTCAGGAACGCGTTGTCGGCAGTATTGATGAAGAATTGTGCGCTGGCGGAGTGCGGATCGGAAGTGCGTGCCATGGCAACGGTGTATTTGTCGTTGGACAAGCCGTTGCCCGCTTCGTTTTGAATCGGCTCGCGGGTGTTTTTCTCGCTCATGTTTTCATCCATGCCGCCGCCCTGAATCATAAAACCTTTAATCACGCGGTGGAAAATCACGCCGTCGTAGAAGCCGTCTTTAACGTATTGCTCAAAGTTGGCCGCGGTAACCGGCGCTTTGTCAAAGTCCAATTCGATTTTGATGTCGCCTTTATTGGTATGCAGAATAATCATGGGATTCCTTTCGTTAAATATTTTTTGAAAATGGAGTGTAACAGAGAAAATTCAAGGCCGTCTGAAAGAATTATTTTCAGACGGCCTTGAATCAAAGATAAGCGATTGCTTACATCAATACAAAGTATGCCCACAAGGCAACTAAGAATATACACATGATGTTGAGTAATAAGCCAACATTCATCATTTCTTTCTGACGGATCAAGCCGGTACCGAACACAATCGCATTCGGCGGCGTGGCCACCGGCAACATAAATGCACACGATGCGCCGATGCCGATAACGAATACCAATACTTCTTCAGGCAAACCCATTTGCGCGGCGATGGTGGCAAAAATCGGTACCAACAGCGCGGCAGAAGCAGTGTTGCTGGTAAATTCGGTCAGGAAGATAATGAACGCCGCCACCACAAAAATCACCACCAACGGATGTGCATCCGAGAAAGTGGTTGCCACTTGTTGACCCAAAGCCAATGACGCGCCGGATTGTTGCAGCAATGCGCTCAAGCTGATACCGCCACCGAAGAGCATCAATACGCCCCAGTCGGTATTGCGGGCAACTTCTTTCCATTGCGCTACACCGAACACCACCACCGCAATCGCCGCCATCAAGGCAATCACGGTATCCGGATTGGCGATGCCGAATGTGGCTTTGATTTTCGAGCTGAAAATCCATGCGCAAGCGGTTACCAAGAAAATCAGCAGGGCGATGACACGGTGTAAAGTCCACGGAATCACTTCGGCTTTGACTTCAACACGATCGTTTAAATTCGGTTTCAGAATAATAAATAAAGACAACAGCATCAGCGGCAAAATCAACAGCATCATCGGCAGACCGAGCTTCATCCACTCGACAAAGTCCAAATCCAATGCTTTGGCAGCAATCATGTTCGGCGGCGAGCCTACTACCGTACCCAAACCACCGATGCTGGCGCAATAGGCGATACCGAGCAGCACGAAAACGAAGGTTTTACGGTCTTTTTCTTTATCCAAGTGATCCATCATGCCCATCGCCAACGGCAACATCATGGCCGCAGTGGCGGTGTTGCTGATCCACATCGATAAAAACGCGGTTACGCCGAACATCATCAGGACAGCGGCTTTCATGTTACCGCGTGAAAGCCTCAGCAGGCTGACAGCAATTTTCCGGTCAAGGCGCTGCATGTGCATGGCGGTAGCCAAAGCAAAACCACCGAAGAAAATATAGATGGTCGGATCGGCAAAACCGGCCATGGCTTTTTTGATGTCCATTTCCGGAAACGCCAAAATCGCACCGGCCACCGGCACCATCAGCGCAGTAATGGTAATGTGTACTGCTTCGGTAAACCACAAAATCGCCACGAAAAGAAGCAAGGCCAAGCCTTTGTTGGCATTGGTTTCGTAAGGCAGAATATGGTAAATGCCGTAGCAGAGCACAGCAGCCATCAGAGTGATAATCAGGCCTTTAAAGTCGGTAATCGGCTTTTGTGCGCTGAGCAGCTCGACGTTCTCCGCGTGTTCGGATTTGTCTTTTGCATGTAAATCCATACTGCGTTCCTTTGTGAGAGTAAATTGAAAAAGACAGAATTTCGAAAAGATTATTTTATTATTCAGAACGTAACTTTATTGCTTGAGTTCAAAATACAAAATAATAGTAATAATTGAATAGAAGTATATTTGTAATTGAAAATAGTGTAAATATATATAATGTAAAGCATTTTTAGCGGCAATTTCAATCGCTTCATTTTTTATTAATAACAAACAATAACTTAGCTTATTTTATGGATACGTTTTTGAAATTAAGCAGTCATGAATGAGATTTGAATGTTAAAAATAAGATTGGATCAGTTAAGCTATATGGGGTAGTTGAATCGTTAGCAATGCTAATGATATAAAAAAGGCCGTCTGAAAAATAAAACAGAGTTTCTGGATGATGTTTCAGACGGCCTAGATAATTCAAATATAAAGATTTGGCTTATTTCATGCGCAGCATTTTTGCCGCTTCAATGGCGTAGTAAGTCAAAATGCCATCAGCACCGGCGCGTTTGAAGGCGAGCAAACTTTCCAAGATGACTTTTTCGCCATCCAGCCAACCATTTTGAATTGCAGCTTGCAACATCGCATATTCGCCGGATACTTGGTAAGCATAGGTAGGCACGCCAAACTCTTCTTTCACACGGCGCACCACATCGAGATAAGGCATGCCCGGTTTCACCATCACCATATCCGCACCTTCCTGCAAATCCAAGGCAACTTCCTGCAAGGCTTCGTTGGTGTTGGCCGGATCCATTTGGTAGGTTTTTTTATCCGCTTTACCTAAATTACCCGAGCTGCCAACTGCATCGCGGAATGGGCCATAAAACGCAGAAGCGTATTTGGCAGAATAGGCCATAATGCGGGTATGGATGTGGCCGGCTTCTTCGAGTGCTTCACGAATCGCCAGAATGCGGCCATCCATCATGTCGGAAGGTGCCACCACTTGTGCGCCGGCATCGGCGTGGCACAAAGCTTGTTTCACCAATACGTCGATGGTTTCATCATTCATCACATAACCGTCGGCATCAGTCAAGCCGTCTTGACCGTGGATGGTGTGAGGGTCGAGCGCAACATCGGTCATGATGCCCAATTCGGGAAATTTTTCACGTAAGGTACGCACTACAGTCGGCACCAAGCCTTCCGGATTATAGGCTTCTTCGGCCAATTCGGTTTTGTTTTGCGTTACCACCGGAAACAAAGCCAACATCGGAATGCCCAACTTCAGGGCTTCCTCGGCAGTGAACAACAATTTATCCAAGCTTTGGCGTTTTACGCCCGGCATAGAGGGTACATTTTCTTCTGCGCCTTCTCCTTCCAGCACGAAAACCGGATAAATCAAATTATCGGCCGTCAAAGTATGCTCACGCATCAGACGGCGGGAAAAATCATCTTTACGCATACGGCGCATGCGGGTTGCAGAAACAAAACGAGATGGAAAATTCATGTTTTAACCTTTCTGTGAAAACGCTGTTGCCGAAACCAATGAGGTTTCAGACGGCCTTGAGTGGAGCGGCAGCTTCAGCTTCATGCGATGCTTGGCAATACTTCAAGAGCTCAATTTCAAATACGGCATTAAGTGTACGCCGATTTGCTGGCCGGCAGAAGTGCGGCCGCTGAAAAATTAAGGGAGCCTTTGAAGGCTCCCGCTGAAATGTGAAGGCTTGGATTAATCTTGAACCTTGCTGATGGCTTGCACCGATTTGGTGATGTCACGCAAGGCGCCGGAAGAATATTTGTGCTGTTCTTCTACGGTCATGCCGTCTGAATTTAAGGGCGCCAAATTGGCAAGGGCTTTTTTGTATTCGGCTTGACTCAATTTATTTTGGCTGATGCGCCAAACCTTGCGTCCTTGGTCTTCGGCTTGAGTGGCCGTCCACAAGCCGACTTTGTGGTAGTAGAATAAAACGCCGTGGGCTAAGGTTTTCATGTCGGCATTCGGTTTGCCGCTGCCGATACTGCGGCCAATACGGTTGTTGCGCAAATCAACAGCTTGGTCGGCAGCCAAGCGGCTGTAATAATCGGTTTTGCCT
This sequence comes from Neisseria weixii, assembly GCF_042658245.1. Lineage (NCBI taxonomy): Bacteria > Pseudomonadati > Pseudomonadota > Betaproteobacteria > Neisseriales > Neisseriaceae > Neisseria > Neisseria weixii. The sequence continues at coordinate 60,840 of NZ_JBHSPY010000005.1, read as the reverse complement.
TCACGTAAATCAGTATCGCTCAAGTAGGCATTACCTGCACGCTCGGCAATATTGCTGTCAAACTGTGATGCAATCGCCGCTTGCCAAAGCGTGTGGCGCACGGCATTAACTTGTGTGCCGCGTCCATCGCCATTAGCTTGGTTGTCTAAGCCGGTGCGTTGCGACAGGCGGACGGCATTGCTGGTGATGTTGCTGGATTTTTTATCTTGAACCCCGATGGCTTGTGCGGCAACGGGGTGGCTGATAAAAAATTGGGCAATTTTGCTGCGACGGCTTTGGTTATCTTGGTAGCTTTGACAACCGGTAAGTAATAAACCGCCTAAGGCCAAAATGAATAATTTAGTATGTGTCATGATAAAAATGATATTGTCTTGATATTATTTTCAGTATTTAACATAAAAATACATCAAATTGAAAAAAAATTTTCAGACGGCCTCATTTTGCCTATCAGTGGGCTATAAAGCGGCGGCAATTTCGCTGCGCAGCTTGTTCAGAAAACGACCGTGGCGTACCAATCGGGCAGCGTTGTCATAATCTTCTTTGGCAAATGCGCTGTTGATTGCGTCAAACAATGATTGCTGTTCGTCTCGAATTTCGTTATCTAAAGCCACAATTGCCGTTTGGTTTTGTTCCATTTGCGCATCCATTAAGGTTTCGCGCCATTCCATTTGCTGCATCAAAAATTCAGGTGCAAAAGCCGTGTGTTCCGGAGCATCAGCTTCGATGTTTTGCATTTTCAATAAATAGGAAGCGCGGTCGAGCGGGTTTTTTAAGGTTTGGTAAGCTTCGTTGATGGTGGCCGACATCATCACGGCCTGTTTCTGCTCGAAAGTGGACGCGGCGGCAAATTTATCGGGATGAAAACGTACCGCTAAATCCCGATAGGCTTGTTCGAGTTTTTGTTCATCAAGATTGAATTGGACAGGCAGTTGGAATAGGTTGAAATATTGGCTCATGATAAAAAATTATACAGCCGGGCTGTGCGGCTGCTTTCTGTGTAAAAAGTGGAATAAGCGGAAAGGTTTTTTCTCAGCAGCAATGTCGGCAGCCAATTGTTGCAGATCGGCAGTATAGTCGCTTTCTTGTTGGGAACTTCGTGCCATTTTGACGATGGTGCGCTTGGCTTCTCGTGCGATTGATGGTTGGGCATCTTGGCGCAATTGAGCCAAAATATAAACGCTTTCCGGCGACGGAATTTGTTGTAAAACTGCAATCAGATTTAGGCGCCAAAACTCAGGTTGGTTCGGTAGACTTTGCACTAGGGTTTGCCAGTCTTGGCTTTGAAAGCTACGCAGGCAATCTTCGGCTTCCAACAGGCCACAATCTTCCCAGTAATCGTGCGAACAATGCCGGCTTTGTAAAAGTATTTGATTTAATTCGATAAACATAACGCTATACCCGTAATATAAATATTGTTTTTAAAAATTTAATGAGTATAGCGCAAGTAATGCCGAATAAATACTTTAATTTAAACAATTGTTTTGATGGTTAGCGTGTCGTTTACACATGGAAGCTCTCGCCGCATCCGCAAGAGTCTTTGACATTCGGGTTTTCAAATTTGAAACCTTCCTGTAAACCTTCTTTGGTGTAATCGACCTGGGTGCCGTCTAAGTAGACAAGGCTTTTCGGATCGACGAATATTTTTGCGCCAAAGGCTTCGAATACGGCATCCGATTCTTCCGACTGGTCGACAAACTCCAGATTGTAAGCCATGCCCGAGCAGCCGCTGGTTTTAACGCCTAAACGGACGCCTAAACCTTTGCCGCGTTTTTCAAGATAGCTGTTGATGTGCTTGGCTGCATTTTCTGTGATGGTAATCATACTGACTTCCTTATTCCGTTGCTTCCATATATTTTCAGACGGCCTGCTGCCGCAGCAAGTTTTGGGTATCGTCCAATCGCATTTTCCCCAGTCGGCGGATAACCGTAGGGCCGACCCCTTTAACCGATAACAGCGATTCGGTTTCTTCTTGGCTAAACGCCATATCCAACTCCTTTTCAGACGGCCTTTGATGGATGAACCGCCTGAAAGATTATTGTGTTTCTTTTTTCTTGCGATAATCGGCAACCGCTGCTTTAACTGCGTCTTCGGCCAAAATCGAGCAGTGGATTTTTACCGGCGGCAATTCCAATTCTTCGGCGATGTCGCTGTTTTTGATTGTCAAAGCATCGTCTAAGCTCTTGCCTTTTACCCATTCGGTGATCAGGCTGGAAGAGGCGATGGCAGAACCGCAGCCGTAGGTTTTGAATTTGGCATCTTCAATAATGCCTTCATCGTTGACCTTGATTTGCAGACGCATTACGTCGCCGCAAGCCGGTGCGCCGACCATGCCGGTGCCGACGGTATCGTCGCTTTTATCGAAAGTGCCGACGTTGCGTGGGTTTTCGTAGTGGTCAATTACTTTATCGCTGTATGCCATGATGTGGGTTCCTTATCTTTTACTGTGATTGTTCTTTGAGGCCGTCTGAACGGGTGGGCAAGGTTAATGCATAACGTGTTTCAGACGGCATATTGGGGTAATACGATTAATGTGCGGCCCATTCGATGGTATTCAAGTCGATACCGTCCAAATGCATTTCCCACAATGGTGAGAGCTCGCGTAATTTGCCGATTTTCGATTTAATCAGCTCGGCAGCGTAGGCCACTTCTTCTTCGGTGGTCATGCGGCCGAAGGTGATGCGTAGGGAAGAGTGCGCCAATTCGTCGTTGCGCCCCAATGCGCGCAATACATAAGAAGGCTCCAGTGAAGCGGAAGTACAGGCAGAACCGCTGGATACGGCCAATTCTTTCACCGCCATAATCAGGCTTTCGCCTTCGACAAAGTTGAAGCTGATATTCAGATTGTTTGGCACACGGTGTTCCAAATCGCCGTTGATGTATACTTCTTCGATGCCTTCAATGCCTTTTAAGAACACGTCGCGCAATTTCAGATAATGAGCAATGTCTCGTTCCAGTTCTTCTTTGGCCAAACGGAAGGCTTCACCCATGCCGACGATTTGGTGGGTAGCCAAGGTACCGCTGCGGAAACCGCGTTCGTGACCGCCGCCGTGCATTTGCGCTTCCAGGCGGACACGCGGTTTGCGGCGGACATACAAAGCACCAATACCTTTAGGACCATAAACTTTGTGGCCGGACATAGACAGCAAATCCACTTTGGCCGCTTCAACGTCTACCGGAATTTTACCGCAGGCTTGGGCAGCATCGACGTGGAAAATGATTTTGCGTTCGCGACAGATTTCGCCGATGGCCGGAATGTCTTGAACGACGCCGATTTCGTTGTTAACCCACATTACCGAAACCAAGATGGTATCTTCACGGATAGCAGATTCCAAAACGTCCAAATTCACCAAGCCGTTTTCCTGTACGTCCAAATAAGTGACTTCAAAACCTTGGCGTTCCAACTCACGCATGGTATCAAGCACGGCTTTGTGTTCGGTTTTTACGGTGATTAAGTGTTTGCCCTTGCTTTTGTAGAAGTGGGCGGCGCCTTTGATGGCTAGGTTGTTGGATTCGGTGGCGCCGCTGGTGAACACGATTTCTTTCGGGTCTGCGTGAATCAAGGCAGCAATGTTGGCACGTGCTTCTTCAACAGCTTCTTCTGCCACCCAGCCAAAGCTGTGGCTGTTGGACGCAGGATTGCCGAATAATTCGGTTAAATAAGGAATTATTTTGTCGGCAACACGTTTGTCAACCGGTGTGGTAGCTGCATAGTCTAAATATACAGGGGTTTTAACAGACATGGTTTGTTCTTTCTATTTTATATATCAGGTAGTTTTTATATATCAGGTAGTTTTTATATATCAGGTAGTTTAATGTTTATATATATATCAGGTAGTTTAATGAATGTGTGTAAAGGTAACGGTTTTGACATCGTTTTCAGTATGCTTTTTCTCAATAATGCTTTGCAGGGTAACGCTGCTCAAGTAATTGTTGATGGTCGTATTGAGGTTTTCCCATAAATCATGCGTCAGGCAAGGAGCGCCGTGGTGGCAATTGGCTTTGCTGCTGCACTGGGTAGCGTCGAGCTTGTCTTCAGCCGCTTCGATAATTTGGGCGATATTGATTTCAGAGGCAGGGGAAGCCAGAATATAACCGCCGCCCGGACCGCGCAAGCTTTCCACCAATTGCGCACGACGCAATTTGCTGAAAAGCTGTTCGAGGTAAGAGAGAGAAATGCTTTGCCGTTCGCTGATGGCGCTGAGTTTGACGGCACCGGTTTGTGCGTTCATGGCCAAGTCAATCATGGCAGTCACGGCAAAGCGCCCTTTGGTGGTTAGTCTCATGGTATGTGCCTTGTGTGGCTTTTTATCATGGGTTAATTTTCTAATATCTGAGTAATTTAGTCAAGTATGTGGCTCGGTATGGCGATTGTTTGTTTTAATCGCGACGTTGATTTCTTTCAAATGGCAATAGATATTGGAAATATAAACACGCCGTCTGAACATTTCAGACGGCATGATAAGATTGAAAAGCAACTGCACAAATGTAATTTTTATGCTAAAGTCTGATTTTAATAACTTGATGGTTTGCGCCATCATCAGGGGCTGTTTAAATTTGAAATCAGGATATACGGGAAGGCCGCATGGGCCGTCTGATTTTAAGTTTAAGCAGCCTTATTTATGTTTACAAAAGGTACACAATCATGCAATCTTGGCAATTACCCGAGCATGTTGCTGATGTTTTGCCGACAAATGCCCGCCAATTGGAAAGCGCACGCGAGCAATTGTTGGCTTTATTCCGCGTGCACGGTTATGAATTGGTGCAGCCTCCGCTGATGGAATACAGCAATTCGCTGCTCACACACATCGATGCAGGCTTGTCGTTGAAAACCATCCGTGTGGCCGACCAAATCAGCGGCCGTCAATTGGGTATTCGTGCGGACATTACCCCGCAAGTGGCACGTATCGATGCGCACCTGCTTTCTGCTAATAATGGTATCAACCGTTTATGTTATGCCGGTTCGGTATTGCATGCGCGCCCTGACGGTTTTTTGAAAACGCGTGAGCCTTTGCAGGTAGGAGCGGAGCTTTACGGTTTTACCGATATTGCTGCCGATATTGAAGTGGTCGACTTGATGCTCAAGAGCATGAAAATTGCCGACTTGGGCGAGTTGCTATTGTCTTTGGGGCATATCGGCGTATTCCGTGCTTTGGCGCAATCAGCGAAATTAAGTGAAGAACAAGCGGCGCAATTGCTGGCTTTAATGCAAGATAAAGATGCTCAAGCAGTTACCAGTGAAGTGAGAGCATGGAAACTGGACGGCATGTGGGCAAAAGCCTTTACTTTGTTGCCAACCTTATATGGCGGGCGTGAAGTGTTGGACGAAGCGCGTGCTAAGTTGCCGGATCTGTTTGCCGTCGGTCAGGCGTTGGATGAGTTGCAAGCGATTTTCGCTGCTTTCCCTGAACAAAACGTACACATCGATTTATCGGAGTTGCGTGTTGACAATTACCATACCGGTTTGCTGTATGCCGCTTATGGCTCGAAAGGCCATGATGCCGTAGCGCGCGGCGGCCGTTATGACGGCTTGGGCGAATATTTCGGACGTTCGCGTCCCGCAACCGGATTCAGTTTCGACTTACGCGGCTTTATCGGCCGCTTGCCCAAAATCGACCGCCAATCAGTAGTGGTGGTGGCGCAGGAAGATGCGCAAAAGGCTAAACAAGCCATTGAAAATTTGCGTGAACAAGGGCAGTGTGTGATTGTCGACTACGGCATGGAGCATAATGGCTCAAAAGATATTGCAGGCCGTCTGAAAGAAGTCGGTGGTGAGTGGAAAATCATTGGAATTAATTAATTTTTAGATCAGGATTTTGATTTATGGCTAAGAATGTTGTCGTAATCGGCGCGCAATGGGGCGACGAAGGTAAAGGTAAGATTGTTGACTGGCTGGCGGAAGAAACCACTGGTGTAGTGCGTTTTCAGGGCGGGCACAATGCAGGCCACACGCTGGTGGTGGGTGGCAAAAAAACCATTTTGCGCCTGATTCCAAGCGGTATTTTGCATGAACAACTGGATTGCTTTATCGGCTCAGGTGTGGTGGTTTCGCCGGAAGCATTATTGGGTGAAATCGACGAATTGAACGCCGCCGGTGTCAAAAATGTAGAAGGCCGTCTGAAAATTGCGCCGACTTCACCTTTGATTCTGCCTTATCACATCGCTTTGGATCAAGCGCGTGAAGCGTCTCGTGGCAAAGCGAAAATCGGCACCACCGGTCGCGGTATCGGTCCTGCTTATGAAGACAAAGTGGCACGCCGCGCGATTCGCGTCGGTGATCTGCTGAATCTGGACAAAATCCCTGAAAAATTAGAAGCGATTTTGGCTTATTACAATGTGCAGTTGCAGCATTTGCATGGTGCAGAGCCGGTAAAAGCGGAAGATGTGATGGCGGTGATTGAGCAAGTAGCACCGCGCATTGTGCCAATGATTACGGATGTATCACGCGTGTTGAACGATAAATCACAAGCCGGTGAAAAATTGCTGTTTGAAGGTGCGCAAGGTACTTTGCTTGACATCGACTACGGCACTTACCCGTTTGTGACTTCATCTAACTGCTTGGCCGGTGCAGCTTCTGCCGGTGCAGGTGTAGGTCCACAAATGTTGGATTATGTGTTGGGCATCGTGAAAGCGTATACCACACGCGTGGGTTCGGGTCCGTTCCCGACAGAGTTGTTCTGCGAAGTAGGTGCAGGTTTGGCCGAGCGCGGTCATGAGTTTGGCTCGGTTACCGGTCGCGCACGCCGCTGCGGTTGGTTTGATGCGGCGGCTTTGAAACGCTCTATTCAGGTAAACGGTATTTCCGGTATGTGTATCACGAAATTGGATGTGATGGACGGTATCGAGGAAATCAATATCTGCGTAGGCTATGAATTGCCGGACGGCAGCAAAACTGACATCCTGCCTTGCGGTTCGGATGCAGTGGAATTGTGCAAGCCGATTTTTGAAACGATGCCGGGTTGGACGGAATCGACTTTCGGTATGAAAGAATACGATGCTTTGCCGCAGAATGCCAAAGCCTATCTGAAGCGCATTGAGGAAATCTGCGGTGCGCCGGTAGCGATTGTTTCGACCGGCCCTGATCGTGAAGAGACTATTGTGTTGCACCATCCGTTTGCATAACAGGCCGTCTGAAATCCAGCCCTTAAAATCGACAAGATTTTAAGGGCTGGATTGTTTTATTCTACGCTGATTTTTAGAAAATTTCAGGGTAATCCAAATGTAGTTTTAAGTAGCTGCAATCGGACTTGATGTAAATCAAATCGAACTGGATAAGTAGTTTTATTTCATTTTTTGTTCCTACCTTTTCATCTTAAAAAGTGCTATTCTTACATATATAAATTATCTAGTTTGCTTTAGATTTTACTTTATTTAAAACAGGAGTTTGATATGTCTGCTGATGTACAAGAACGCCCATTAGGCTGGGAGGGCTTTATAAGCGGTGACTGGGAAACCAATGTAAATGTCCGTGATTTTATTCAAAAAAACTACACGCCTTATGAGGGTGATGCCGGCTTCTTAGCGCCAGCTACTGAAGCCACTACTAAATTGTGGGCAGAAGTAATGGAAGGCATCAAAGTCGAAAACCGCACCCATGAGCCTTACAAAATCGATGCGCAAGTGGTTTCCGGCATCACCAGTCATGCGCCGGGTTATATTGATAAAGATTTGGAGACCATCGTTGGCTTGCAAACTGATGAGCCTTTGAAACGTGCCATCATGCCGTTTGGCGGTCTGAAAATGGTGAAAGATGCGTGTAAGGTCTATAACGTTGATTTGAATCCTGAAGTCGAAGAAATCTTCACCAAATACCGTAAAACACACAACCAAGGTGTGTTTGACGTATATACCCCTGATATCCGCCGTTGCCGCAAATCAGGCGTGATTACCGGTTTGCCTGATGCCTATGGTCGCGGCCGTATTATTGGCGACTACCGCCGTGTGGCTTTATACGGTATTGATTTCTTGATGAGAGACAAGCTAAATCAATACAACTCGTTGCAAGCAGATTTGGAAAACGGCGTGAATTTGGAGGAAGTAATCCGCCGCCGCGAAGAAATCAACGACCAATACAATGCCTTGGCGCAAATGAAAGAAATGGCAGCGTCTTATGGCTACGATATTTCTAAACCGGCGAGCAATGCGCAAGAAGCGATTCAGTGGACTTACTTCGCTTACTTGGCTGCTGTGAAATCGCAAAACGGTGCCGCCATGTCGTTTGGCCGCGTATCCTCATTCTTGGATATCTACATTGAGCGTGATTTGCAAAAAGGTTTGATTACCGAAAGCCAAGCGCAAGAATTCATTGACCATTTGGTGATGAAACTGCGTATGGTGCGCTTCCTGCGTACTCCTGAATACGATCAATTATTCTCAGGCGACCCCATTTGGGCAACCGAATCCATCGGCGGCATGGGCTTGGATGGCCGTACCTTGGTGACCCGCAGCAACTTCCGCGTATTGCATACCCTTTACAATATGGGCCCTTCGCCAGAGCCGAACATTACCATTTTGTGGTCTGAGCAATTACCGCAAGGCTTTAAAGAATTTTGCGCCAAAGTTTCGATTGACACTTCATCCGTGCAATACGAAAACGATGATTTGATGCGCCCTGATTTCAACAGCGATGACTACGCGATTGCCTGCTGTGTGAGCCCGATGGTGATCGGTAAACAAATGCAGTTCTTCGGTGCGCGTGCCAACTTGGCTAAAACCTTGCTTTACGCAATCAACGGTGGTGTAGACGAAAAATCGAAAGAGCAGGTCGGTCCTAAATCCGAACCGATTTTGGATGAAGTATTGGATTTCAATACTGTATTTGCCCGTATGGATCAATTCATGGATTGGTTGGCAACCCAATATGTCACTGCCCTGAACATCATCCACTACATGCACGACAAATACTCATACGAAGCCGCACTGATGGCCTTGCATGACCGCGACATCATCCGCACCATGGCTTGCGGTATTGCCGGTTTGTCTGTGGCGGCCGACTCGCTGTCTGCCATCAAATATGCTAAAGTGAAACCGGTTCGCGATGAAAACGGTATCGCGGTTGACTTTGAAATCGAAGGTGAATATCCTCAATTCGGTAACAATGATGACCGTGTCGACGAAATCGCTTGCGATCTGGTAGAACGCTTTATGCGTAAAGTGGCTGCCCACAAAACCTACCGTGATGCGGTTCCGACCCAATCCGTGTTGACCATTACTTCCAACGTGGTTTACGGTAAGAAAACCGGTAATACCCCGGACGGCCGTCGTGCAGGTGCGCCTTTCGGTCCGGGCGCCAACCCTATGCACGGACGCGATGTGAACGGTGCGGTTGCCTCGTTGACTTCGGTAGCGAAACTGCCGTTTGAATTCGCCAAAGACGGTATTTCCTACACCTTCTCGATTGTGCCGGGTGCTTTGGGTAAAGACGAACGCTCACGCGAACGCAATTTGGCCGGTTTGATGGATGGTTATTTCCACCACGAAGCCGGTGAATTGGAAGGCGGGCAACACTTGAACGTCAATGTGCTGAATCGTGAAACCTTACAAGATGCCATGGAGAATCCGGATAAATATCCGCAATTGACCATCCGCGTATCCGGCTATGCCGTGCGTTTCAATTCATTGACCCGCGAGCAACAGCAAGACGTGATTACCCGTACCTTTACGGAAACCATGTAATCTGAAAATGGTTGTGAACACAATGCCGGGTGATAAATCCGGCATTGTGTTTATTCGTTAAACCGTATATTTTCAGACGGCCACCGTCTTCATTGATTCGGATAACATTATGCAGACATTCACCATTACCCCCGAACAGCAAGCCAAAGGCATCAAACCGCGCATCCGCGCCAAAGCCGGTAGCGCCTCAGGCCATCGCCATTATCAGGGCAAAGGCATTGTGCATTCTATCGAATCGTGCGGCACGGTCGACGGTCCCGGTTTGCGTTATGTGTTGTTCCTGCAAGGCTGCCTGATGCGCTGCCTGTATTGCCACAACCGTGATACATGGGATTTGCATACCGACAAAGCGCAAGAATTAACAGTGGAAGAGGTGATGAAACAGGTGATGTCTTACCGTCATTATCTGCGCGCTACCGGCGGCGGCGTAACGGCAACCGGCGGCGAGCCGCTGCTGCAATATGAATTCGTACGCGATTGGTTTACCGCTTGTCGCGAACATGAAATCCATACCTGCCTGGATACCAACGGCTATGCTTTGCACTACGATTCGATTTTGGACGGTTTGTTGGATCACACCAATTTGGTGATGCTGGATTTGAAACAGATTGATCCCGCTATTCATAAAGTATTGGTCGGTATTCCCAATACCAAAACCTTAAACTTCGCCCGTTATCTGACCGAACGAAAACAGCCGACGCGTGTGCGTTATGTGATTGTGCCGGGCTATACTGATGACGAATGCTCGGCCAATCTGTTGGGTGAATTTATCGGTGATATGGATAATATTGAAACGGTTGAGCTTTTGCCTTATCACGAATTGGGTGCGCATAAGTGGGTGTTGTGCGGGGATGAATACAAGTTAACCGGCGTGCATCCGCCACCAAAGGAAACCGTATTGAAAATCAAGGAGATATTGGAAGGCTACGGTAAAAATATTATTTACTGATGCTTGTTTTCTTATTTATAAAAGGCCGTCTGAAACGTTTCAGACGGCCTTTAGTCATCAATTTTAAATCCCTTCAGGTTGCGGTACTTTATGTTGCACCGCATAAACCGCAGCCTGTACGCGGCTGCTCAAATTAAGCTTGCGTAAAATATTTTGCACATGAACCTTAATCGTCGATTCGGCCAAATCCAAATGGCGGGCGATGACTTTGTTGCTGTGGCCGGCAGCGAGATAGCCCAAGATTTCCAATTCACGCGGGGTGAGTGCGGACAAAGCCACATCGGTGCGCGGTGTGGCAGGGGAAATTAATGACTGAACCAAGCGCGAGGTCATTTCCGGTGAGAATACATTGTCTCCATCGACTGCTTTGCGAATGCTGTCGAGCAGGAAATCGGCATTGATGTTTTTCAGCAAGAAACCGCGTGCTCCGATGCGCATGCATTCGGTTAAATCGTCGCTGTCTTCGGAAACGGTCAGCATGATCACGGTTTGGTCGGGGTTGGCACTCAAAATCTGCGCTAAGGCTTCGCGACCGTTCATGACCGGCATATCCAAGTCAAGCAGGACAATGTCTGGCTTTTGCTGCTCGGTCAATTTCACGCCCGACAGGCCGTCTGAAGCTTCGCCGATGACTTCAAAATCGTTTTGGCGGGACAGCAGTGCTTTGATGCCGCTGCGAAACAGGGTGTGGTCGTCAATCAAGATAATTTGAATACTCATGATGCAGTTCTCTTATGTTGCGGTAACACTAAAGTTACGGTGGTTCCTTTGTTGGGTTGAGAGATGACATCCAGTACGGCATCGATGCGGCGGGCGCGCTCCTGCATAATGCCGAGTCCAACGTGTTCGCCCGACAAGCTGTCAATGGTGTCGGTATCGAAGCCTATGCCGTCATCGCTGATTTTTAAAGTGAAATCTTGGCGGTTAATCAGGCTGACATCCACTTTATTGGCTTGCGCGTGTTTGCGGATATTCGACAGGCTTTCCTGCAAAATAAAGATGATTTGCAGCTGCTCGTCATGATTGAGCCAGCCGCCTTCTTCAATCCAGGCAGTGTTCACTTCAATTTGTGTTTGCTGTCGGAATCGTGCCAACAGCGTCGATACGGCTTCGGGGAAATCTTTGTTACTGAGTTTGGTGCGGAAATTCAGCAGCAATTCGCGCACGTCATCGTAACATTCCTGCACACCGTCTTTAATGAAGCGGATGTTTTCATCGACCTGTTCTTTCTGTTCGGCATTGTACGCGCTTTCGAGCATTTGTACCTGTAAATTTAAAAAGGTCAGCGTTTGCGCAATACTATCGTGCAAGCCTTGGGCAATTAAGTTGCGTTCTTGCAAAACTGCCAGCAGGCGGCGTTCTTGCGCAAAGCGGCTGTTGGCAATCGACACCCCCAATTGGCTGCTTAAGGTCTGCAGCAATTCTTGGTCGTTTTGGCTTAAGGTATGGCCGTCTGAAAAATACAGCGTAAACAAGCCCAACTCTTCTCCTTTATAGGTAATTGGGAACACAGCCATCTGCTCGAAACGCGGATGCTCAATGGCAATCAGGCGGTCTTTGTATTCGTTGTTAAGATAATGAAGCGGCAGGTTTTCGATTGAATCGGAAAAACCACTGTCCAAATCGGTGTAAGGCTCCGCTTGCGAATCTTCCGGCAAACCTAAACTGGCAACCAAATCAGAACGTTTGTGTTCGGCATCAAATAAATGCACACTACCGGCAATGGCGGCCACAGCAGGCAGGGTGCGGCCTAAAAATTCGGTGGCGGCGGTTTTGGGTTGGTGGATTTGGTGTAAATCGCGCGTGGTTTGGTAGAGCAGTGCCAAATCGCGGTTTTGCCGTTCGAGATCTTCCGTTTGACGCGCCACTTGGCCTTCCAAGTCGGTATAAAGCGTCTTCAGGCTGGTGCTCATCTGATTGAAGCCTTTATTTACTTGGGCAAACTCGCGGATATAGTCAGTGTTGATTTCCGTGCCGAATTCGCCGCGCCCGATGGCGCGCACGCCCGCGCTCAAGGCTTCCAGAGGACGGATAATCCACGCATAGTGCAAACTAATCATGAAACCGGCCGCAACAAAAATCATCAGAATCAAGGCCATCTGAAAACGGCGCAGCCATTGGGTATTTTCTTCGTTGGCATTTTCCAAAGCCTGTACGAACGAGTCCAGATTGCCGGCAAAGCGGTATAAATCCTTATTATCGGGTAATTGGTTGGTTTCTAAAGACGGGCGGATTTTATGCCGCCAATCGTCCATCAGGCTGGTTTGAATGAGGGTGGAATTCATGGCATTGCCGGAGCGCGAAGGCAGCAGCGGCTTGATAACATCGTTTTTACTGACCTTTATCAAAGTGAGTTCGAACGCCTGAACTTGTTGGCGAACATGCTCTGCAGATTCTTTTTCGTGCACCAAATGCGTCAGACGGTAGGTCTGCATGCGCAGGCTGCCGGCATGGTTGATGGCGGTGCCGGCACCTTCCAGCCGCCATGACAAAATCAAGGTGAATACGACTGAAAACAAGGCTGAGCTGCCCCATAATACGGTCAGAAATTTGAGCCGCGCCGAAAGGCTGGGGCCGTCTGAAAATTGGGCTAATCTGTTCATGATGATGGCAATCGAATGATGTCCTAAAAATAGCATTGTTTGGTCTAAATCACAATAATGCAAAGAAATGTATTTATCGGCTAGAATTTCATTTGGATTCGTGTAAAATCCAGTTATGATAAAATTCAATTTATATGAACATTTTGCAGGTCTGAAGGTGTAGGGTTTTCAGACGGCCTAAAGACCTTTGCAAAACCACTCTTGAAAACCTCGCATGATTACCATTTTATATTTCGGTGTTTTAAAACAAAAATTGCAAACCTCCCAAGAGCAGATCGAATGGCGGGGCGGCAATGGCCGTGATTTGCTGGCCTTGCTGCACGCGCGTGGCGGTGATTGGGCGCAAGCTTTGGCTGTCGGCAACATTTTCCGTTTGGTGGTGGATAAAAAAGTCAGCACATGGGAAACCGATATTCCTGATGGTGCCGAAGTCGGTTTGCTGCCGCCGGTTACAGGGGGCTGATATGCAGGCCGATATCCGTATTCAAACGCAGGATTTTCAGTTGCAGCAGGAATACGACTTATTGCTCACACAAGGCCGTAACATCGGTGCGGTGGTCGGTTTTGCCGGTTTGGTGCGCGACCGTGATACCGACACCCCTTTGGCCAGTCTGTTTCTCGAGCATTTCCCCGAAGTAACGGAAAATGAAATCGCCCGTATTGTTCAGACGGCCTCCGAACGCTGGCTGCTGACCGCCTGCACCATCATACACCGCGTGGGCGAACTGCGTGCCGATGAACAAATCGTGCTGGTGTTGGTGGCTTCCGAACATCGAAAAGCGGCCTTTGCCGCCGCCGAATTCATCATGGATTATTTGAAAACCGAAGCGCCGTTTTGGAAAAAAGAAACCTTTTCAGACGGCTTTGAGCATTGGGTAGAAGCCAAACAAAGCGACCAAGCGGCCGCACAGCAATGGAACACTCCATGAAAACTTACGCACTTATTCTTGCAGGCGGGCAGGGCAGCCGCATGGGCGGTGTGGATAAAGGCTTGGTCGAATGGCAGGGCAAGCCTCTGATTGACCATGTCATCGGGCGGATTGGGCCGCAGGTTGATCACATCGCTATCAGCGCCAACCGCAATTTAGAAGAATACGCCCGCCGCAGCCCGCATGTGTTTGCCGATGCGCGCCAATGGCATCATTTGGGCCCGTTGGCGGCTTTGTGTACGGCGGCCAATGATTTGCAGCTGGCCAAAGCCGATTGGTTGCTGATCGTGTCGTGCGATATGCCCAAGCTGCCCGAAGATTTGGTGATGCGTTTTTTATCGGTGGCCAAGCGCACGCCCCTGTGCAATGCGTTTTATGTGGAAACGCCCGAGCGCCAGCAATACAGCATTATGTTTATCCGCCCGCAGATTCTGCAAAGCACCGTGCCCTATCTTTATGCAGGTATGCGCACGATACGCGGCTGGCTGCAACAGCAACGCGCCCGTGCAGTGAGCTTTGATTCGGATAAATGTTTCGTGAATTACAACACGCTTGAAGATTTGAAAGAAGCATAATGATTGATTTTGAAGTGGCCCGCGCGGCTTTGTTGGAACAGCACTCATGCCGTCTGAAAACCGTGACGCTGCCCTTGGCGCAAGCGGCCAACCGGGTTTTAGCACAAAGCCTGCACGCCAAATACCCAAGCCCGATGTTTGACAACAGCGCGATGGATGGCTATGCGGTATGCGATGCAGAAGGCAGCTTGCGCGAATTTCGCATTACCGACCGCATTCAAGCCGGTGAAACGGCAGAAAATCCGTTGGCTCAAGGCGAAGCCGTGCGCATTTTTACCGGCGCCCCATTGCCGCCGAATACGACCGCCGTGGTGATGCAGGAACAAACTGAAAGCGATGGCGATCATTTGAGGGTAAATGCCGACATTCATGCTGGACAAAATATGCGCCTGAAAGCAGAAGAAATCGAAATCGGCCAAGAATTGCTGGCTCAAGGCTCATTATTAAATATGGCTGCTTTAGGCTTGGCCGCTTCGCAAGGCTATGTCGAATTGAGCGTGTATCAACCTTTGAAAGTGCAGGTGTTTTCCACCGGCAACGAGTTGGTCGAACCCGGCCAAACGCTTTCAGACGGCCAAATCTACGATGCCAACCGCTATCAATTACTGGCATGGTTGCAGCAATTGGGCTTGCAGGTGAGCGACGGCGGCATTTTACCTGATGATTTGGCACAAACCGAAGCTGCCTTGGCTGCTGCTGCCGAGCAATTCGATGTGGTGATTACCAGCGGCGGCGCCTCAGTGGGCGAAGCGGATTACTTAAAACAAGCGATTGAGCATATCGGTTCACTGGCCATGCACACTTTGGCCGTTAAACCGGGCAAACCGTTTGCTTGGGGGCACATCGGCAAATGCAAAATTTTTATCTTGCCGGGCAATCCCGTGGCAACCTTTGCCACATCCAATATGTTGTTACTGCCGGTATTGAACAAACTGGCCGGCAAGCAGGCCAAACATTGGCACTTGCCGAAAATAACGGCTAAAGCCGCGTTTCAAACCAAAAAAGCCATCAAGCGCCGTGAGTTTTTACGCGTGGCGTTAGAAAATGGCGAAACGGGCGAAACTGTAGTTAAATTACTGCCCAACCAAGGCAGCGCGATGTTGGGTACCTGCACCGCCGCCGATGCTTTGTGTGAAGTGCCGCCCGGACAAACGGTGAGCGAGGGCGATTGTGTCAGTGTTTATTTGTTGCTGCATTGAGGGTAATGATAAAAAAAAGGCCGTCTGAATTCAGACGGCCTTTTTGTGATTTATTTGATAATGCTCACTTTTTGAATCACCACCGGTTTTACCGGCACATTTTGATAGAAACCGTGGGTAGCGGTTTGCACTTTGCTGATTTTGTTCACAACATCCATTCCCGAAGTGACTTTGCCGAAAACCGCATAGCCGTAACCTTGAGGCGTTGCGCTTTTAAAGTTGAGAAAATCATTGTTGGCGGTGTTGATGAAAAATTGGCTGGTGGCCGAATTCGGGTTGGCGGTACGCGCCATGGCAATGGTGCCTACGGTGTTTTTCAGGCCGTTGTTGGCTTCGTTGGTAATGGCTTTACCGGTATTTTTTTGTGCCATGTTTTCAGTAAAACCACCTCCTTGAATCATGAAATTATCGATCACACGGTGGAAAATGGTATTGTTGTAAAAGCCTTTTTCGGCATAGCTGACGAAGTTGGCAACCGTTTTCGGTGCTTTGGTTTCGTCTAATGACAATTCGATTTTGCCCATATTGGTTTCAATGACGGCGCGGGTTTCGGCTTGGGCGGCAAAAGCAGAGCTCAGCATCAGTGCGCCTAATATGATTTTTGTTGTGGTGTTCATGTGCGTTTCCTATTTTAATCAGCATGCGTTCAGGGTAAAATTTGAATTCGCCATTATCGTCTCTTTCTTTGTGAAAAACGCACAAGAAAACGTAAAAGGCCGTCTGAAAGTTTATCTTTCAGACGGCCTTTTATAGAGTTGAAGCGGATTATTGTTTTACGGCTTCAATTTGGATATCCAATTTCACTTTTTTGGTTACGCCGCTGTCAACCAGATAATTCATACCCCACTGGGTGCGGTCGATGGTGGTGGAGAAGTCGCCGCCGCACACTTCGGCTTTAGCCATCGGGCTGTTGTAACAGTTAAATTTTTCGGCTTTCAGTTTCACGGGATGGGTTTGACCCAACAGAGTCAGGTTGCCGTCAACAGAAGTCAGCTTTTTGCCGACGTAGTTGAATTTAGTCGAAACAAAGCGCATTTCCGGGAATTTTTCGGCATTGAACAGATCAGGCGCTTTCAGGTGATCGGTGAAATGTTGCGAACCGGTTTGTAAGGTGCTCACCGGAATGGTGATATCGATTTTACCTTGGCGTTTGGTTTTGTCAAAATCAACAGTGCCACTCAAACCGTAGAAGCCGCCTACGTTGGTGCTGGTATTGAAATGGTCGATGGCAAAGCGGGCATTAGTGTGGGCTTCGTCAACTTTGTAAGTCGCAGCAGAAGCAGAAGCGGCTACGGCAGCAGCCAGAACGGTAAAAATCATTTTCTTCATATCGATATCCTTTGTGAGAGCGAATGGGAATGAATACATCAAATATTACAAAAACATCTTGACACAGTTAGTGCAGATAAATATTTCCTGATGGTTAATTCTCTATTTGATTGCCGTTGATAATGGTAGAGAATATGAAACGGAGATCTTTGCAAAATCTTCAACTTTGGCACATTTCTTCGTTTGCGCTGCTCGAAATCTTGCCTGTCTTCATGATATGTCTGCGCTTTCTGTGCTGCTACAACTTTGAACCGCACTCAAATCTGAAGGTTTTGCAAAGGTCTCACGTTGACATTATTGGAATCATAAAAAAATGCGTGGTATTTGCCCACGCATTTTTCAGACGGCCTTACAAGGCAGCCAATACGGCATCACCCATTTCCGAACAAGAAACCAGTTTGGTGCCTTCTTCAAAAATATCGCCGGTGCGGAGGCCTTGTTTTAACACGGTTTGCACGGCTTGCTCGATTTGTTGCGCCCGCGCTTCGTCGTTTAAGCTGTAGCGCACCAACATGGCCAACGACAAAATGGTAGCCAGCGGATTGGCTTTGTTTTGGCCGGCGATGTCCGGCGCGGAGCCGTGAGAGGGTTCATATAAACCTTTGTTGTTTTCATTCAGGGAAGCTGATGGCAGCATACCGATAGAACCGGTCAGCATAGACGCTTCATCGCTCAAAATATCGCCGAAAATATTGCCGGTGGCAATCACGTCGAATTGTTTCGGTGCGCGTACCAATTGCATGGCGGCGTTGTCGACATACATGTGGCTCAATTCCACATCGGGATATTCTTTGCCGATTTCTTCAAAAATTTCGCGCCATAATTCAGTGGTTTCCAACACGTTGGCTTTGCCTACAGAGCAGACTTTTTTATTGCGCTTTTGCGCTGATTGGAAGGCGACATGGGCGATGCGGCGGATTTCGCTTTCGCTATAGCGCATGGTGTTGAAACCTTCGCGCTCGCCGTTTTCTAAGGTGCGGATGCCGCGCGGTTCACCGAAATAAATGTCGCCGGTGAGTTCGCGTACAATCAGAATGTCCAAGCCAGCTACGACTTCAGGTTTCAAGGTAGAGGCATTGGCCAATTCAGGATACAAAATAGCAGGACGTAAGTTGGCGAATAAATTCAGGTCTTTACGAATGGCCAACAAGCCGCGTTCCGGGCGCAGCGGACGGTCGAGATTGTCGTATTGCGGGCCGCCTACCGAGCCCAGCAACACCGCATCGGCTTTGCGGCACAGATTCTGCGTGAATTCAGGGTAAGGCTGGCCGTATTGGTCGTAGGCTTCGCCGCCCAAAGGTGCGTATTCGTAAGCCACGTTCAGACCTTGCTCGATCAGTTTGTCCAATACGCGTACGGCTTGGCCGATGATTTCAGGGCCGATGCCGTCGCCGCGAAGAATGGCGATTTGTTTGGTCATTGTTGATTTCCTTTGTGGATGAAAAGAGTGGGGAATAAGGGACTTGCTGTGTGCTGTCGTGATTTACTCGATGGTGAAATTGTCGTAAGTCATGGCATACATCAAGCCGGATTGTTTGCTTTTGAATTCTTCAAATACCGGGCGATACCAGCGTGGGTCATTGGCTTGGTAACCGGTGAAATCATATACGCGCACATCAAAAAAATCGCGTTCATACCAAGGCTCAATGCCGTAAATGGCGATGTTTTTGGCTTCGGCGCGGTTGAGCACGGTTTCAAAATCTTGCCCGGAAACATAAATAATATTTTCGGCATCGAAGCCGTCAATTAAGTTTTCCAAACCTTCAAACAGATATTCTTTGGTTTTCATGGTTTTAATAAGAAGTGAGTTTCAGACGGCCTGTTGATCAAGGCACGCGTGTTTCCAATGTGCGGATTTTAAACACGGCTTTACGAATGGTGGGGGCATCCCCTACCAGCGGTGCATGGCCGTCGCTCGGGAAAAACAGCACAAATTCACCCGGCCCGATATCCAGCCATGTTTCGGGTGTGCAATCAAAAAATTCAATGTCTTTTTCTTCTTGATAACCCCAACCGTTTTTCAGACGGCCTCGGTCTATCCAACCGTAAGTTTCCACGCCGCTGATGGGTACTTGAATGTCGATGTGTTTGATGTAGGCTTCCGGCCGCGCAGCTTCGCGTGTGCGCACGGCTTCATTGCCGACAAACAGGCGGATATTGGGATTGTCGCAGGGATATTGGCCGTCCGGTAGCCGGCTGAAATCCAGAGTTTGCAGCAATGCAATGGCATCGGCAAAGTCGGGGTGCAGTGCGGCATAGCGTTGAGCGTTGGCAATGGTGTCGGTAATCATGATGTCATGAATGTTGAAGGTGAATGGATGGTTTCAGACGGCCTTTTGCTTATTGTTTGGCAAGCTGCAAAATTTTAACTGCGCCGCGTGCCACTAAGCCAAACACAATCAGGCCGATAATCAGGTTGGGATAGGCCGAATGTGTCAGTAATGTCAGGATACCGGCCGCAATCACGCCCAGATTCACAATCACATCGTTAGACGTAAAAATCATGCTGGCCTGCATATGCGCTTCGCGGCTTTTGCTTTTTTGCAGCAGATAAAGGCATAGGGCGTTTCCGGCTAAGGCCAGCAGCGAAACGCCAATCATCAAGCCGGCATCCGGCATGTCTTCCCAGCCGAAAAAGCGGAGAACCACTTCGCTGAATCCCCAAATGGCCAAGACAAGCTGCAAATAGCCGGCAGCGCGTGCGGTAAGTTTTTTACGCGCGACAGTGGTACCGACGGCAAGTAAGGCCATGCCGTATACCAAACTGTCGGCTAGCATGTCCAAACTATCGGCCAATAAACCCATCGAACCGGCCAGCCAACCGCTGACGGATTCAAACACAAAAAAGAACAGGTTAATCGCTAAGACTTGCCATAGCAGGTTGCGTTCTTTATGGTCTTGAGCGTTGTCGGCCAATTGACCGATGCTTAATTCGCTACTTTCCAAGCAGCTGATGAAATTCAGTGGCACAAGCGCCTGCAGAATTTCATCAGCGCTGCCATGATGATAGGCGGTCATGCGGCGGTTGGGAACGTCAAACTCTAGTGCATGAATGCCTTCGATAGCGCTGAGCTTCATCCGTATCATTTGCTCTTCTGAAGGGCAGTCCATTTTACTGATATGAAAAACACTTTTCTGCATAAGGCAAACCCGTTTCAGACGGCCTATATTGATGGAATAAGGAAAGCAGACGAATTTCAGACGGTATAGTATATACGCACTAATCCGCAAGTCGGGTAAACACTAGTTTATGCATGTTTACCCGATTTATTTGTGTTTAGTGATATAACCAAGGTTGCGCGGCTTTGCGTTTTTCTTCAAAGGCTTTGATTTCATCGGCGTGTTGCAGCGTTAAGCCAATTTCGTCTAAGCCGTTGAGCAGGCAGTGTTTGCGGTGTTCGGTGATGTCGAAAGTGAACACGTCGCCGCTTGGCGTGGTAACGGTTTGCGCTTCCAAGTCGATATCGAGCGAATAGCCTTCTTGTGCTTCGACTTCTTTAAACAATTGGTCGACTTGCTCTTCAGTCAAGACGATCGGCAATAAGCCGTTTTTGTAACAATTGTTGAAGAAAATGTCGGCAAACGAGGGGGAGATGACGGCGCGGAAACCGTAGTCGTCTAATGCCCACGGCGCGTGTTCGCGTGATGAACCGCAACCGAAGTTTTTGCGGGTAAGCAAAATTTGTGCGCCTTGATAGCGTGGTTGGTTGAGTGAAAAATCAGGATTAAGCGGGCGTTTGCTGTTATCCATGCCCGGTTCACCGTGGTCAAGATAGCGCCATTCGTCAAAGGCATTAGGGCCGAAGCCGCTGCGTTTGATGGATTTTAAAAATTGTTTCGGGATAATGGCATCGGTATCGACGTTGCTGCGGTCAAGCGGGGCAACGAGGGCAGTAATTTTGGTAAATGCTTTCATGGTCTGTACTTTTTATTTAAGATTATAAAATGCCCCGACTCACGGGGCATTTACGCTTATTCATGAAGCTGGTGATTAGTAGCTTTTTACTTCTTCTGCGGTATTGCTGACTGCGTTACCGGCAGCTTTCACATCTTTGCCCGCGCCTGAAATAGTGTTACAAGCAGACAGCAAAGTCATGGCAGTTAAAGCGATCAATGCAAATTTTTTCATATTGAATTTCCTGTTGTAGAAGTTGAGCTAATGATTAGTAGCTTTTTACAGATTCAGCAGAATTGCTGACTGCATTACCGGCTGCTTTTACATCTTTGCCTGCACCTGAAATAGTGTTACAAGCAGACAAAAGTGTCATGGCGGTCAAAGCGATCAGGGCAAATTTTTTCATATGAAGCTCCTTATGGTTTGAAAAGTACAGCCTGTTTTGCTGTACTTCTATAATATCCACCATCTTTATAAATGGCAATAGCTAATGCGAACATATGAATATTTAAATATCTTTAAATATTAAGGTACTATTACAAAAGCATTTTATAAGCTGCGCACATCCACAAATCGGCCGTTCACCGCAGCTGCGGCGGCCATAGCCGGGCTGACCAAATGTGTACGACCGCCGTTGCCTTGTCGGCCTTCAAAGTTACGGTTGGAAGTGGAAGCGCAGCGCTGTTGCGGCTCTAAACGGTCGGCATTCATGGCCAAGCACATCGAGCAACCCGGTTCGCGCCATTCAAAACCGGCATCAATAAAAATTTTGTCCAAACCTTCTTCTTCGGCTTGCGCTTTTACCAAGCCTGAACCCGGCACAATCAACACGCGCTGAACGTTATCGGCTTTTTTGCGGCCTTTGGCCACGGCAGCGGCTTCGCGCAAGTCTTCGATGCGGCTGTTGGTGCAAGAACCGATGAATACGATGTCAACCGGAATTTCATTTAATGGCGTATCGGCTTCCAAACCCATGTATTCCAAAGCGCGTTCCATGCCGCTGCGTTTCACCGGGTCGGCCTCGTTGGCAGGATTCGGTACTTTGCCGTTGATGTCCGATACCATTTCCGGTGAGGTACCCCAGGTGACTTGCGGTTCGATGTCTTCGGCTTTAAAACGGAATACTTTATCGAATTCTGCGCCTTCATCGGAAACCAATGTGCGCCAGTATTCGACGGCTTTATCCCATGCTTCGCCTTTTGGTGCGAATGGTTTGTCTTTGACGTAATCGATGGTGGTTTGGTCAACCGATACCATGCCTGAGCGAGCACCGGCTTCAATGGCCATGTTGCACAATGTCATGCGGCCTTCCATTGAAAGGCTGTGAATGGCTTCACCGTTGAATTCAATTGCATAGCCTGTGCCACCGGCAGTGCCAATTTGGCCGATGATATATAAAGCCACATCTTTGGCGGTCACGCCCGGTTTCAGACGGCCTGATACTTCAATCAGCATCGATTTGGATTTTTTGGCGGTAATGCACTGGGTTGCCATGGTGTGTTCGACTTCAGACGTACCGATACCGTGTGCTAATGCGCCGAATGCACCGTGGGTAGAAGTGTGCGAATCGCCACACACCACAGTCATACCAGGCAGGGTAGCGCCTTGTTCGGGTCCCATCACATGGACAATGCCTTGGCCTTTATCCATAAACGGAAAGTAAGCCAATGCACCAAATTCTTTGATGTTTTTGTCTAAGGTATCGACTTGCAATTTGGAAATCGGATCTTGAATGCCTTTGTCCCAATCGCCTGTCGGGGTGTTGTGGTCGGCGGTGGAAACCACGCTGTCGATGCGCCACAATTTGCGGCCGGCCATTTTTAAGCCTTCAAAAGCTTGCGGGCTGGTAACTTCGTGTACCAAATGGCGGTCGATGTAAAGCAGAACAGTGCCGTCTTCTTCTTCGCGTACGATGTGACTGTTCCAAAGTTTGTCGTAGAGAGTTTGTGCGCTCATGGTGTGTTCTTTAATGATATATGATATGAATGGGTGGTAGTGAGTGGAATGTGGGGAATCTTAGACTTATTAACTTGGAAAAGCAACCAATTTTGTCTAATTTTTGTGTTTGAATTAACAGTTTTCGGATTTTTCGTAAATTTTTAGACAATTTGTATAACTTTATTCTTGGACGCAGCCTTTTACTGTATTGTATGCTCTTGCTTTTGTCTTGAATCAACAGCCGTTTGAATGCATTTTCAGGTTCAGGAGACCTGTTGTCAAAATGATTACTTGTTTTTGGGCGGTGACGCAGTTTTGTGGTAAAATCAGGCGTAATTATTGCTATAAGAAATGCTAGGAATCATGACAGACGCAACAGTCCGCAACGACCATAAGTTTGCACTCGAAACCATCCCGGTAAGCCTTGAAGACGAAATGCGCAAAAGCTACCTCGATTATGCCATGAGCGTGATTGTAGGGCGCGCGCTGCCAGATGTACGCGACGGCCTGAAGCCGGTTCACCGCCGTGTGCTTTATGCTATGCACGAATTAAAAAACAATTGGAATGCTTCCTATAAGAAATCCGCCCGTATCGTTGGCGACGTCATCGGTAAATACCATCCACACGGCGACAGTGCGGTTTACGACACCATCGTGCGTATGGCGCAGGATTTCTCTATGCGCTATATGTTGGTTGACGGCCAGGGTAACTTTGGCTCGGTAGACGGCGACGGTGCGGCGGCCATGCGTTATACTGAAATCCGTATGGCGAAAATTGCCCATGAAATGCTGGCCGATATTGAAGAAGAAACGGTTGATTTCGGTCCCAACTATGATGGCAGCGAGCATGAGCCGCTGGTGTTGCCGACCCGTTTCCCGGCTTTGCTGGTGAACGGCTCTTCGGGTATTGCCGTGGGTATGGCGACCAATATTCCGCCGCATAACCTGACGGATACGATTAACGCCTGTCTGCACTTATTGGATGAACCTGACACCGACATCGATACTTTAATCGACATCATTAAAGCCCCCGATTTCCCTACCGGTGCGACTATTTACGGTATCAGCGGTGTGCGTGAAGGCTATAAAACCGGCCGCGGCCGTGTGGTGATGCGCGGTAAAACGCACATCGAGCCGATCGGTAAAAACGGCGAACGCGAAGCGATTGTGATTGACGAGATTCCGTATCAAGTCAACAAAGCCAAATTGGTTGAGAAAATCGGTGATTTGGTGCGCGAAAAAACCTTGGAAGGCATTTCCGACCTGCGTGACGAATCGGATAAATCCGGTATGCGCGTGGTGATTGAGTTAAAACGCAATGAAAATTCAGAAGTCGTTTTAAATCAGCTGTATAAGCTCACCCAGTTGCAAGACAGCTTCGGTATCAATATGGTAGCTTTGGTGGATGGCCAGCCACGTTTGCTGAACCTTAAGCAAATTTTGAGCGAGTTTATCCGCCATCGCCGCGAAGTGGTTACGCGCCGCACCCTGTTCCGCCTGAAAAAAGCGCGTCACGAAGGCCACATCGCCGAAGGTAAAGCGGTGGCTTTGTCAAATATCGACGAGATGATTCAGTTGATTAAAGAATCGGCTGATGCGCCGGAAGCCAAAGAAAAATTGTTGGCACGCGCTTGGCGCAGTGGTTTGGTAGAAGACATGCTCGGCCGCACCGATTTGGATTTGCGCATTGCGCGTCCCGAAGGTTTGCCGGAAAATTTAGGTTTGCAAGGTCAAGGCTATTATTTGAGCGAGTTGCAGGCCGATGCCATTTTGCGTATGAGTTTGCGTAACCTGACCGGTCTGGATCAAGAAGAAATCGTGGCCGACTATAAAGCGATTATGGCAAAAATTATTGATTTCTTGGATATTTTGGCCAAGCCTGAGCGTATCACACAAATTATCCGCGAAGAATTGGAAGATACCCGTGCCAATTTCGGTGATGAGCGACGCAGTGAAATCAATCCGTTTGGTGGCGACATTGCCGATGAAGATTTGATTCCGCAGCGTGAAATGGTGGTGACGCTCACCCACGGCGGCTACATCAAAACCCAGCCCACCACCGATTATCAGGCGCAACGCCGCGGCGGGCGCGGCAAACAGGCAGCAGCCACCAAAGAAGAAGATTTTATCGAATCTTTATTTGTTGCCAATACCCACGATTATTTGATGTGTTTCACCAACCTCGGTAAATGCCACTGGATTAAAGTGTACAAACTACCGGAAGGTGGACGCAACAGCCGTGGCCGCCCGATTAACAATGTGATTCAGTTGGAAGAAGGCGAAAAAGTCAGCGCGATTTTGGCAGTACGCGAATTCCCTGAAGACCAATATGTATTCTTCGCCACTGCGCAAGGCATGGTGAAAAAAGTGCAGTTGTCGGCGTTTAAAAACGTGCGCAGCCAAGGTATTAAAGCAATTGCTTTGAAAGAAGGCGATTACTTGGTCGGCGCAGCGCAAACCAGCGGTGCGGACGACATCATGCTGTTTTCTAATTTGGGTAAAGCTATCCGCTTTAACGAATATTGGGAACGTATCGGCGGTGATGAAGGCGAAGATGCCGATATTGATAATGAAAACGACGTTTCAGACGGCCTCGATGACGAAGCCGCAGAAAGTGACAATGAAAACGCCTTACCAAGCGGCAAACACGGTGTGCGCCCTTCCGGGCGCGGCAGTGGCGGTTTGCGTGGTATGCGTTTGCCGGCGGACGGTAAAATTGTCAGTCTGATTACCTTCTCGCCGGAATGCGAACAAAGCGCGCTGCAAGTATTGACCGCCACCGCCAATGGCTACGGCAAACGCACGCCGATCGCCGATTACAGCCGTAAAAACAAAGGCGGCCAAGGCAATATCGCCATCAATACCGGTGAGCGCAACGGCGATTTGGTGGCCGCAACCTTGGTGGAAGAGTGCGATGATTTGATGCTGATTACCAGCGGTGGCGTGCTCATCCGCACCAAAGTTGAGCAAATCCGTGAAACCGGCCGCGCGGCTGCCGGTGTACGCCTGATTAATCTGGACGAAGGCGAAACTTTGGTCAGCTTGGAACGTGTGGCGGAAGAGCCGGAAGTGGAAGCGGCTGAAGAAGGTGAAGCGCTGGATAACGTTGCTGCACCAATTGAAGGCGAAAACGCTTCAAGTGAAGAATGATAGAAGACGCAATAATGTCTTTTCGAGGCCGTCTGAAAAGGTTTGTATTCTTTTCAGACGGCCTCAGACCTTTGCAAAACCGTCGGATGTGGATGCAGTTCAAGGCGTAGCAGCGCAGCGGGTGCGGACATATCAAATAAATAGGCAAGCGAGCGAGCAGCGCACAACGCAGAAATGCGCCGCAGATAGCGGTTTTGCAAAGGTCTTAGCGCCTTTTAATAAACATTATCGCAATAAGAATAAGAAGGACACAGTTTTGAAACAAGGTTGGGTGTATGTGTTAACCAATCAGGGTATGCCCGGGCTGATTAAAATCGGCTTTACCAAAAACCTGCCGCAAGAGCGGGCGCGTGAGTTGTATGGTACCGGAGTGGCTTATCCGTTTGAAGTGGCGTATCAGGTATGCTGCCATCACTATCCGCAAGTCGAGCACGAAGTGCATGCGCAATTAAGTGGTATGAGGGTCAACGGCGGCCGTGAATTTTTCGCCTGCTCGGTTGAAGAAGCGGCGCAAGTTATCCGCCAATGCGTCGGGAAAAATCTGATTTCGGCACAAGATTTGCGCACAGGTGAAGTTTGGCAAAATAAAACGGTTAATAAGCTGTCTGAACAAACAAGTATTCAGACGGCCTCGCCTCATTGGCGGATTCGGCATTATTTGATTGGCGGTGGCTTATTCTTGGTTATTGTTTGGCTTGCCTGGTTGGGCTTTCGTCGCGCAGAAGAAGCCGTCGAGTTAAGCGAAGCGCAACAAGTAATGGGTTATGTCGCCGGTAAAATCGGCAACGAAGACATTAATATGCGTGCTTGTTCATCAACCGAATGCGGCGTGATTTCCGCCTTGCCAGCCAATCAAAATATCCAAATTAAGCCGAACACGCGCACGGCGAAAAATTGGGTATATGCCGAATTTCAAGGCGATGTGTGTTATCCGGAGCATTACGAGCGTGGCCAAGGCTGCCGTTCATGGGCGCAGAACAATATTGTCGAAGGCTGGGTCTATGCCAATAATTTGGCCGGACAAAATGCCAAGCTGTCTAAACGCTCGGATTCTTTATTTGATTCGTTGTTTTGATAATGAAATCTCAGGCCGTCTGAAAGTATGTTTTCAGACGGCTTCGCAATATTGCTGATAGCGTTCGGCTAAGCCGTAAAGAATCATGGCGGTTAAGCCCCAGATGTCGTAATGCTGAAAAGGCAGGGTGGGCGTGGCAATGGTTTGGCCTTGATATTGCAGCGGCCGCATTTCGTAATATTGAAGATTCATCACAAAATCAAAAGGCACATAAAACACTTCAGCCACTTCGTCCGGATTGGTTTGAATGCACAGATCGCCGGTGGAAAGAGCCGGAATGGGATGTACTTCATAACCCGATGGCGTGTAATAAGGCGGCAGAGCCGGGAAAGTTTGCCAAGCTTGCGGCAGAATGCCAACTTCTTCGTGTGTTTCGCGCAAGGCGGTTTGGGTTAAGTTGAGATCTTGCGGCTCGTAGCGGCCGCCGGCCAGAGCAATTTGTCCGGTATGGTGACTCAGAGAGCCGGAGCGACGGGTAAACAATATCTGCCATTGGTGGTCTTTTTTGACCACTGCCAACAAAACCGCCGCCACTTTGCATTCGACCGGATTGAGAAAACAGTTGCGCAGGTTTTGCGCGCGGCTGTCGAATTCGTGTGCGTGCAGCAGGAAATCGGAAAGCAGTTGGGTCATGGGAGGTGTCCGTAAAGTGTTTACACGATTATATTACATTAGGTTTACCGTTGCTTAAATCTACAAATCAGACGGCTTGTGATAAAGTTATGCCTGAACTGAAGGCCGTCTGAACACAGTCGGCGATGTAAAGGAATGATTATGTTTTTTGCCCCTTCCAGTCTCCGCGCCGTTGCTGCTGCGGTAATGATGTTGTTTGCGGCCGAAAGTTATGCCGCCAACGAAATCAAAATCCAGCCGAAAGCGGCCAAAGAAATAAAAGAACTGATTCAGAAAAAAAGCCGCTACACGCCTGAAGGGCGTGAGTTGGAGCGCCAGCGCCACATGGCCGTAATTGATCGGACCAATACCGTGTTTACCTTATTAAGCGGTGAGATGGCGCTGCAAAAAGGTGAGGCCGGTGTAGCGCTGGCGACGTATATGGCGTCGCTCAACCGTACCAAATCTCCGGAAGTCGCCGAGCGCGCCTTGGAAATGGCGGTGTCGCTCAATGCGTTTGAGCAAGCTGAAATGATTTATCAGAAGTGGCGTGAAATTGAGCCGGTGCCAAGTGCCGCGCAAAAACGAATGGCTTGGGTACGTAACTTGCTTATGGGTAATGCCGACCAAAAATTAAGCGGCTTGGGTGATGTGCTGCAAAATGCATCTGAAGAACAAACACAGCGCATTTTCCTACTCTTGGCGCAAGCGGCGGTGCAGCAGCAAGGCTTGGCGGAAAAAGTGGGCAGCGAAGTGCATAAAGCGGCGAAAAAATATCCCGATATGCCGGAGGCGGCGATTGCGGATGTGATTTTCAGTGCGCAAGAAGGTGATGAACGCCATGCGGTAGAAGCCATGCAGCGTTTGGCTAATTTGGACGCAGAAATTCTGCCACCGACTTTATTGACCATGCGTCTGGTGGCACAACGTCAGCCGAAAATGCTCAACCGATTTTTTGAAGAAACCAATACCGCCGAATTGTCGCCGGTGTGGCAGGAGCTGGAAATCAGCAGCTTGATTGCGTCGCAGCAGCCGGATAAAGCCTATGCGCGTCTGCAGCAATTATTGGCAGTCAATCCGAACGCGGATTTGTATATTCAGGCGGCCTTATTGTCGGCCAGTCGTAAAGAAGACATTTCGGTTACCGAAAATTATTTGGAAAAAGCCTACAACACCGGCACGCGCGAGCAACAAGGGCGTGCGGGGATTATCGGTGCCATGCGTTATGCTGATGTAAAAAATTACGCCGATGCCAAAAAATGGGTGAATAAAATCAGCGCGCCGGAATATGCGTTTGATAAGGCGGTGTTGAAAGCTTCGATTGCAGCAGAAGAAGGCAATATGGCCGCGGCTTTAACCGAAGCCCGCCGCGCAGAAAAGCTGCCTGAGCAGCAAGGCAGATTTTTTGGTGCGGCGGAATTGCAGCGTGTTTATCTGTTTGCCTTAGTGCAAAGCGATAAACCGCAAACCGCGTTGGTAGAACTAAATCAGATGATGGCCAAAGCCGCCAGACAGCCGGAAGCCGCCGAGCGTTTGTCGGATGTTCTGTATCAGCGGGCGATGGTTTACGAAAAATTAGGCCAGCATGAAAAAGCCATTACCGATTTGCGCCGCTATAACGATTTGAATCCCAATAGCGCCAGCGGCATGAATGCATTGGGTTACACTTTATTGATTATGCCTAACGGTAAACAATATTTCGATGAGGCGTTTAAACTGATTCAGACGGC
Organism: Neisseria weixii; assembly: GCF_042658245.1. Taxonomy (NCBI): domain Bacteria; kingdom Pseudomonadati; phylum Pseudomonadota; class Betaproteobacteria; order Neisseriales; family Neisseriaceae; genus Neisseria; species Neisseria weixii. Next base: position 31,184 of record NZ_JBHSPY010000005.1, on the reverse strand, counting down.
CTATCATTTAGAGCCGGAATCTGCTGCGATTAACGATAGCTTGGGCTGGGCTTATTACCTGAAGGGTGATGCGCCAGCGGCATTGCCGTATTTGGAATACGCTTATCGCGAGCATCCTGATGCGGAAGTGGCATCGCACTTGGGCGAAGTGTTGTGGCAACTGGGGCAGCAAGAGCAAGCCAAACAAATTTGGCAGGACGGTTTGCAACAAGAGGGTGACCAAGCCTTGTTAAAAGCAACCATGAAACGCTTTGGTGTGGCGGTACCGAATGCGCAGCCTGTGCACAAAGCAAAACCTAAAGCAAAATAATACGAGGCCGTCTGAAAAATGTAATTCGTTTTCAGACGGCCTGACTGAAGCAATTCGGAGTAATAATGAAGTTCAAATTATATGTTTCTACTTTGGCAGCCTTAGTATTGGCAGCGTGTGCCCAACCCAATATGCCGCAGCAAAACGGTTGGCTGCAAGCGGATAATACAAGCGACTTTACCGCAGAAGGCCGTTTGGCGGTAAAAATGGACGGCAAAGGCTCATATGCCAATTTTGATTGGGCGTATCAGAATCAAGTGCAAACCATCAACGTGAATACGCCGTTGGGCAATACGGTCGGCCAATTGTGTCAAGATAAGCAAGGGGTATTGGCAGTTGACAATAAAGGGCAGATCTATCACGCGCAAACTGCCGCACAATTAAGCCGGCAGCTGTTGGGTTATGAACTGCCGGTGCAATATCTGCACATTTGGGCGAATGGTAAACGTGTCGCCGATGCGCCATATCAATTGCTTTCAGACGGCCGTTTGCAGCAATTCGATTGGACCATCAGCCGAACGCTCAATCAGGCCGGCCAAGCGCGCGTATTGTTATTGGAAAGCACAAAATTAAGCGTGCGGCTGGTGTTTGATGAAATGAATACCCAGCCGGAGCCGACTGAGCAGCAACAATGCTCCGCCCGTGGCTAAGGAGGCCGTATGAATATTCCGCAGCATGCGCAAGCATTTTTGGCGCCGGCTAAATTAAACTTGGATTTGCGCATTACTGGTCGCCGAGCAGACGGTTATCACGAATTGGAAAGTATTTTTTGTCTCATTAGTTTGTATGATACCGTTTATCTGGCCTTGCGCGATGATGGCCGGATTGTGCTGCATACGCCTGTCGAAGGGGTGACGCAAGAGCAGGATTTGGCCTATCGTGCTGCTGCTGCCTTAAAAAAATATACCCAATCTGTCGGTGGTGTGGATATTTGGTTGGAAAAAAAGATTCCGATGGGTGGTGGATTGGGCGGCGGCAGCTCAGATGCGGCAACAGTTCTGCTGGCTTTGAACCGATTATGGCAATGCGGGCTAAGCGAACAAGAGCTGATTGATTTGGGCGTCACATTGGGTGCGGATGTGCCGTTTTTTATCTTCGGGCGCAGTGCATTTGCGCACGGTGTCGGTGAGAAATTAATCGAAATAGATGTGCCAAAACAATGGTATGTTATTGTGAAGCCTGATGTGCATGTGGCGACCGGCAAAATTTTTTCCCATCCGCACTTGACACGCGATTCCAAACCAAGCATAATCCCTGCTTTCCAAGCATTAGAGCCGTTTCGCAATGATATGCAGGCGGTGGTGTTTCAGGAATATCCTGAAGTTTGGGAAGCTTATCTTGTGATGTCGAAGCATGGTAAGGCATTAATGACCGGTTCCGGTGCGTGTGTGTTTGTACCCTGTCGGCATCAGCAAGAAGCAGAAAACATATACCGACAAGTTTCTAAAATATATGAAGCATATTGTGTTGAAGGCTTAGCTGTTCATCCTTTATTTCATGTATTAAGTGAGCCAGTTGGGGAGTCGTCAAGCGGTTAAGACACTGGATTTTGATTCCAGCATGCGAAGGTTCGAATCCTTCCTCCCCAGCCACCCACACTTTGTTGGGGAGTCGTCAAGCGGTTAAGACACTGGATTTTGATTCCAGCATGCGAAGGTTCGAATCCTTCCTCCCCAGCCAAATAAAAGCGTGTAAGTTTTCTTACACGCTTTTTTTATGTTGTAAATTGACGAATTTATCTGCTGAATTCTTGGGTTTACGCGCTATTGTGCGTATAATATTAACCTTAACGTCAAGGTGCAGACGCAGAGGAAAGCAAGATGTTTTCTGAGCAATGTTTGAATACAAAATCAGGTGAAAATGATATGGCCGCATATGATAGTTTGATGGTATTTACCGGTAATGCCAATCCCGATTTAGCCCAACGTGTTGTGAATCACCTGGATATTTCCTTGGGCGAGGCGAATGTAAGCAAATTCTCTGATGGTGAAGTTGCCATTGAATTATTGGAAAATGTACGCGGTCGCGATGTCTTCATTTTGCAGCCTACTTGTGCGCCAACCAATGACAATCTGATGGAAATTCTAACCATGGCTGATGCTTTGAAACGTGCATCTGCCGGTCGTATTACTGCCGCCATTCCTTATTTCGGCTATGCACGCCAAGACCGCCGTCCGCGTTCGGTCCGTGTGCCGATTTCGGCTAAATTGGTTGCCAATATGCTGTATTCAGCCGGGATCGACCGTGTGTTGACCGTCGATTTACATGCCGACCAAATTCAGGGCTTTTTTGATATTCCAGTTGACAATATTTATGCTACGCCGGTTTTGCTGAATGATATTGCTCAGCAACGCATCGAAAACCTGACTGTTGTCAGCCCTGATATCGGTGGTGTGGTGCGTGCCCGTGCAGTAGCCAAAGCGTTGAATGTGGACTTGGCGATTATCGATAAACGCCGCCCCAAAGCCAATGTTGCCGAAGTAATGAACATTATTGGTGATATCCAAGGCCGTACTTGTTTGATTATTGACGATATGATTGATACCGCCAATACCTTATGTAAAGCAGCCTCTGCGTTGAAAGAGCGCGGTGCTGAGCGTGTGTTGGCTTATGCAACGCATCCAGTATTCTCCGGCGCTGCCGTAGAGCGTATTTCATCATCTGATATTGATCAGGTGGTGGTAACCGATACTATTCCTTTGTCGGAAGCAGCGAAAAATTGCGATCGCATCCGTCAAGTAACTATTGCCGGCTTGTTGGCTGAAACGGTTCGCCGTATCAGCAATGAAGAATCTGTGTCCTATCTTTTCAATGAAGAAGTGACCACAACCTTTGGCGGCATTTTGCTGCCATAAGCTCAATCGTCTTAAGCTGGTCGCGGCCGATGACGATATTTTTAATCTAATTGGAGTATTTTATTATGTCATACGAAATTCAAGCTACTGTTCGTGAAGATCAAGGCACTGGTGCGAGCCGCCGCCTGCGTCGCGAAGGTCAGATTCCTGCTATCTTGTACGGTGAAGGCCAAGATGCTGTGGCAATTGCAGTAGACCACAAAACCATGTACTACGCGTTGGAAAAAGAATCTTTCCACACCGCTTTGATTAAATTGACCTTGGACGGTAAAACCCAAGACGTTATCGTTCGTGATTTCCAAATGCACCCATTCCGTCAACAAGTTCAACACATCGACTTCCAAGCTGTTAAAGCTGATCAAAAAATCCGCATCCGTGTACCATTGCACGTGGTTAACGCTGAAAACTCTCAAGCAATCAAATTGCAAGGTGGCCGTGTTTCTTTGTTGAACACTTCAGTAGAAGTTTACGCTTTGCCTAAAGATATTCCTGCATTCTTGGAGTTGGATTGCGCTTCTGTTGTGGCTGGTGACATTTTGCACTTGTCAGACATCAAATTCCCAGAAGGCGTTGAAAGCGTTTCTCTGAAACGTGATGAAAACTTGGCTGTTGCTGCCGTGACCGGTAAAAAACGCTAAGATTTTAAAATAAAAAAAGCCCGCATTGATTTGCGGGCTTTTTATTGTTTACTGGTTTTATTCTTTGATTTTGATAGGATTTATTGAGCTTTTCAAACAAAGGTAATTCAATGGATAAGTTAGCTAAATAGGGAGTTTGAGAAGTGAAAATTGTGAAATTAGGCCGTCTGAAATTATTTCAGACGGCCTTTAGTGTTTATTTATTATTTTTTATTTGAAATAGCCTCGCAATCAGAAAAGTCAGGCTGCTTACATTTTTCAGCATTACCTAAGCTATCCATTCGAACTGATAATGTATAGCCACTATATGTAGGGCTGGCTGAAAGATTGTAACGGCGGCTTTTACCTTTATCTTCCAAGCTTCCATCAAATTCATATCGCTTAACTAATTCATCATCAACGCCATAACTTTTGGGGTCGTCTTTAAAAGCCGCTAGTTCTGCTGAGAGATCCAATGACGGGTTTTTAACCAGTTTGGTTTTAATTTGGTTATTTACACCGATCAAATCTGTATGGGCTTGAGTTAAATACCCTCTTTCAATATAACGATTGTAAGAAGGCAGGGCAATGGTTGCCAAAATACCGATAATGGCAACGGCAATCATCAATTCAATTAAGGTAAAGCCTTGATTATTTCTCATATTATTCATTCGCTACGTAAGACTGAAGCATAACGACAGTATTATTGTTTTTACCCCATGCTTTGGCAGTAACACGGTAAATGGTGCTGCCTTGAGAAGGATTAGTGCTGATGTATTCTATGATATACACAGGTGTTTTGCTGACATTTTCAGCTTGAATATCATCGACGGGTTGGCCGTTTTCGTCAATATACAGTTTTTTGTCGGCCATGCGTTCCCATGCATTGCCTGTCGAGCTTTCTACTTCTATCGCATTGCTGCTTTCTGTTGGAACCACAGCATCGGGTGTTGCACAGAGCCCTTGTGTTTCTTCGTCACCAATCATACCGAGACAATTAGCTTTAAAAGTAACTTTTTTATCATCAAACTCTAAAATTTTATTTTCGCCTTTTTGTAAAGCTGCTTCAGCTAAACTAAGCGCTAACTTTCTATCGGCCTCATTTGTGCTGATTCGTTGTTCAGTATTGTATGATTGCACAGCCGTTACTACCAGAAGAGCAATAACGATCATAATCATCAATACGATGAAAAGAGCATAACCATGCTGGGAAGGCTGGGGTGCAAAATTATTTAAATGGCGTGATTTTCGCATACGTTGCCTCCTCTTACTGAAGCTTCAATATTATAGGCAGTGGCATTGTCGGTACCCAATTGTATTTGAATCAATGCGGGGGTAGTTCCATCCGTAGAGGAAGTTGTATTTGTCCGTAAGGTATCTTCACGTGTAAAGGTTTCTTGGCTGGTGGTAGAAGCAGCCAGATTACGGCAATTGTCGGTATTATCTATATAAAAATAATTGATATTCATTGATTGAACATCTTTCATTAAAAGCTGTGGATCACCCCAGTTGCCAGTTTCATGATTCAGTTGGAAACGATAGAGGCCTGTTTGATTATTAAAAGAACCCACAGCATAAGCAGAAACGACATGTTGCAATGTTGAAATAGCGCCATTCGTTTCATTATTGGTAATTTTTAAAGCTGATTTTGCAGTCGTTAAGTCGGTAATACTGCTATTTTTAGCTATGCTGTTACAGCTACTGGCGATATTGGCATTGCTGCCAGTTGCATCTATTCCGTATTGGAAGATTAATGCATTATTAGCAGTGGCAGGAGAAAAACCTGAATAATTCACCTCAGCTTGTGAAATCGGAACCATTTTATCGTTGACGATATTGTTGCTTAAGGAAAAAGATGCATTGGAATCATCAGCTACGACTGTGCTATCTGCATAGTTAGCCATATTGAAACAACCAAAGCTGCCCGCCATGCGCGCATCACGGCTCAGTAAAGTAGCGGCGCTACGTAAGTCTTGCTGAATGCTTAAACGTGAAGTCGCTGCATTATTCAGATTGCGAGCAGTAAAATAAGTTGAAGTAACTGCCATTAGAACAATCATGCTTAATGCGCTGGCGACTAAAAATTCAATCAGGCTGAAGCCTTGCATTTTAGGTGGGTGAGTAAAAGTAGGGCGTTTATTTTTCATTGTTATTCCGTAACGCGTGACTGATGAGTATAAACAATAAAGTTTCCTGAGCTTTTTAGCTCACTGTTGTTTTGTTCTTCTTCAGCATCGATTAGCCATAGTACTTTAACGACGGTATCACCATTACCGCTACATTTCGCATCGAATGAGCTTTCATAAGTAGGTTCATTACCGGAATTATCTCGACAAATGGCAAAGTGAAGTTGTGCATCTGGAAGCGCATTCGATATAGCAGTTGAAAATGATGCAATTTGTGCATTTGCAAGCTCTTGCTTAGTCATTTTCTCATTACTTTTGTATGTTCCATTTACTTTTTTACTAGGGCTGGTAAGGTAATGGTCATAAGATTTCAGCGTTCGTCCAGTTTCTGCGCCTGAACTATCTGTTTCTGCCGATAAAACCGGATTAATTAACATGCCTTCAATTAAATTCTGTGTAATTTGAGAAACGATGGTTTGCGTTTCGCCCTCACGAACGCTGGAAACGGCACGCAACTGTACAGAGAGTAAGGCAAGAATGCCGATGGCCAAAACAAACATGGAAATCAAGACTTCAATCAAAGTCATACCTTGTTGATTGACTTTCAGACGGCCTTGCTGCTGAGAAGAAAAGAGTAATGTCGTTGTTTTCATCATTGTTATTTTTCGGAATATTGGCAAATATCACGCGAGTCGGATTTGGCGCAGATTTCTACACGCCCGCTGCCGTCGATAAACACTACTTTGGAGCGGTTTTTTTTATCATCGTCACTCTTTGCGCGGGCATCGGTTAAGATAATTTGAGTGTAACCACTAGGTGTAGGAAAAGTATCTGTCGCAGAAGGTGAATTATTCCAACGCACAAAGTTACCGTTAGGTAGGAAAGTCCAGCGCGCGGTGCTATCGGTCGTTTTGCTGCCGCTAAAAGGGTAGACATAATAGTTATGGTTTACGCGATCGTTGTCTTTGCTGTTTAAGATGATGGCACGCAATTGAATATCGTTGGCGCGTTCATATTGGTTGTTTTTATCCGAATCGGCAAAAGCCATCAAACCTTGATTGCCGAAACTTGTGTTACAGCTACCATTAGATTTGCCGTCTTTTTTAATTTGAACCGGACAAACATAAACCGGAAGATTCAGGCGAACGGCTTCGCTGCGGGCGAAGCGCAGTAGATTGGCGATTTGTTCCGCATTGCTGGCTACGCGGCGCGATGCGATCCATTGGCTCATATTGGGAAGGGCGATGACGGCCATGATTGCGATGATGGCAATCACGACCAGCAGTTCGATAAGGGTAAAACCTTTTTGTTTGGCGTGCATGAGTATCGGTAAGTTTGGCGGAAGTTTATCGGTAATGTTGGTAATGCTTGGTTTTATATTTTATATTTGTTTATATGCGTGTTACGCGTATTTCATTCTAAACGATATTGCCAAGCATTGCCTAATAAAATATGAAAAACGCTTAGTTTGGCGGGAGAATCTGTCTCAATCTTCCATCAATGCGGATTCGGGAACATAGGCAGCGTTGTCAAATTTGGTGAATTGCCCCATCCAAGTCAGGTGGACTTTGCCTGTCGGACCATTACGGTGTTTGCCGATAATACATTCTGCCAAGCCTTTAAGTGGCGATTCAGGGTTGTAGTATTCGTCGCGATACATAAACATAATCAAGTCGGCATCCTGCTCGATGGCACCGGATTCACGCAAGTCGGACATCATCGGGCGTTTGTCGGTGCGTTGCTCGACGGTACGGCTCAGCTGCGACAGTGCAATCACAGGCACTTGCAATTCTTTGGCCAAGGCTTTGAGCGAGCGGGAGATTTCGCCCAATTCGGATGCGCGGTTGTCGGATCGGCCGGAGCCGGACATCAATTGCAGGTAGTCGATCACAATCAAGCCCAGTTTGCCGTTAAACTGGCGCGCTAAGCGGCGGGCGCGGGCGCGCAGCTCAAGTGCGGTCAAACCAGGCGTTTCGTCGATATACATCGGCGCGTTGGTAAGCTTAATCACAGCTTCGTTGAAATTAAGCCAATGCTGGTCTTGCAGGTTGCCGGTTTTTAAAACCTGTTGATCGACGCGGCCGACGGAGCTTAATACGCGCATCACCAATTGCGCGGCGCCCATTTCCATCGAAAAGACGGCAACGGGTAATTGTGCTTCCACGGCAACGTGTTCGGCAATATTGATGGAAAATGCGGTTTTACCCATAGACGGGCGGCCGGCGACGATAATCAGATCGCCCGGTTGCAGGCCGGAAGTTTTTTTGTCCAAATCGATAAAACCGGTGGAAATGCCGGTAACTTCTTCGGGATTCTCACGCGAATAGAGCATGTCGATTTTGGCAACCACTTCGTCCAACACATCAGGCATACTTAAAAAGCCTTGCTTGGATTTGGCGGTGCTTTCAGCGATTTGGAACACTTTGTTTTCAGCTTCGTCTAAAAGCTGGTCGGCGGTACGGCCTTGGGGATTATAAGCGCTGCGGGCGATTTCGGTACCTACTTCGGCCAATTGGCGCATGATGGAGCGTTCGCGCACGATTTCGGCGTAGCGGCGGATATTGGCGGCAGAAGGGGTGTTTTGCGCCAAAGTAATCAGGTAATTGAAGCCGCCTGCTGCTTCCAGTTCGTCATTGCGTTCTAAGGCTTCCTGCACGGTAATGACGTCGGCCGGGCGGCTTTCGTTCACCAGCATGGCGATGGCGCGGAAAATCAGGCGGTGCTCGTGACGATAGAAGTCTTCGCCGGTGACAACATCTGCGATTCTGTCCCATGCTGCGTTTTCCAACAGCAGGCCGCCCAAAACCGATTGCTCGGCTTCCATCGAATGCGGCGGCAAGGCCAAAGCCGTGACTTCGCGGTCTTCAGACGGCATGTCAAGATAATCGTTCATGGCGTTTTATCCCCAAAAAGTGCTTTGAATAAGAGACTGCTATTATATCGTAGTATAAGTTTAATTGGTTTTTTAAAGCCGAGACGGGTAGAATAAGGGACGTTACCTTGTAAAGGGTAATACACACGACCAAAAGATAATTCATATATCAATAAATAGGAGTATCAATATGGAACACAAACTGCCTGAATTGCCATACGCTTTGGACGCTCTGGAGCCACATTTGTCTAAAGAAACGCTGGAATACCACTACGGCAAACACCATCAAACCTACATCACCAATCTGAACAACCAAATCAAAGGCACTGAATTTGAAGAAATGCCTTTGGAAGAAATCGTGAAAAAATCTTCAGGCGGCGTGTTTAACAACGCAGCCCAAACTTGGAACCACACTTTCTACTGGCTGGGCTTCACACCTAAAGGCCGACAAAAGCCTGTAGGCGAATTGGCTGCGGCCATTGATGCCAAGTGGGGCAGCTTTGAAGCATTCCAAGAGGCATTCAACGCTTGCGCAGCCGGTACGTTTGGTTCGGGCTGGGCTTGGTTGGTGAAAACCCCTGCGGGTGAGTTGGATTTGGTATCGACTTCTAACGCAGCTACGCCGCTGACCACTGAAAACACCCCATTACTGACTTGCGACGTTTGGGAACATGCTTACTACATCGACTACCGCAACAGCCGTCCTAACTACCTGAAAGGTTTCTGGGAAATCGTAAATTGGGATGAAGTGGCGAAACGCTTTGCCGCTTAATGCTGATTGATAGATGATCAACCAAGGCTGTCTGAAACTGATTTCAGGCGGCTTTTTTATATGATAATCAGAATATTATGTTATAAGATGGAACGCGTTTATCTATAAAATCAAAAGGCTGAGGCCTTTGCAAAATCCCTATTTGGGGCACATTTCTTTGCTGTGCGCTGCTCGAAAGCTTGCCTATCTCAATTATCGCGAATTAATATTCCTGCTCAACCGTATAGCTTGGCTGCTGAATAGCATAAGGTGCCGTTGTTTCGCGGGTATTGCCGTATTCATCAATGGTGATGTAGCGTGGCTGTGGTGCGGTTTGTGCCGGATGGTTTGTTTGGTAAACAGTCGGTGTATTCGACTGATAAGGATAAGGGCTGCTTTGCGGCTGGCGATAAGCCGGCTGCTCGGCAACTTTTTCTTTCCGCTTTTCTTTGCGCGATTTTTTCTGTTCTTTTTTATCGTCGTCATCACCATCGGGGATGGCCGCGTCAATCAATGCGCCAGTGCCTTTGACTGCCAATTTTCCAGCTGTCAGAACAGTAGTGGCTGCTAAATCGGCAGCCGCACCTACTACGCAACCGCTCAAGGCAAACGATACGATGAGCGGCAAAATCAGGGTATTGAGTTTCATCACTTTGGGCACCCGCAATGGTCATCGTGGTCATGGCTGCCGTAACCGACCACTGCCTCGTGCCAAGCATCGTCGTCGCCGTCAAATTCTTCCACTTCGTTAAATTCACCGTTTTCGACCAAAGCCACCAGTTCGTCCAAGCTGTCGGCACCTTCTACCCAGAAACACGGAATATCGGGCGGGGTATCGGGCGCTAAGAGGGCGGCGAGGCCTTCGTGCCAAGCAATCCAATAGCCGTTGGCCGTTTCGATAAATTGCGCATCAGGGTGGATGGTTTCGTTTTCAGTGCCGATGAGCATGCGCTCGGCGATGTTTGCTTGGAAGGATAAGGTTTGCATATCTGCTTTCTGTTTATCGGAGAATATCAGCCGCTATTGTAATAGGCCGTCTGAAAAAAATACAGCCGCACTTTCATGCGGCTGTATGGGTGATAACCACGGGCATCGCCCCGTTAAAATTATTCTTCGTCGTTCGATAATACGAAGCCTGAAGCCGCCGCGTCAAAACCTGCTTTGCCTGAAGCGATGCAATACAATACGCCGGCTGCTGCAACCGCGCCAATCACTTGGCAAACAATAAGGGAATTTTATGGTTAATTGATTAATATCCGTTGCCTTTTGTCCTTAATTTCGAGCATTATTCAGACGGCCTTTTTGCTATAATGATGCGTTCTCAAAATATGCCGAGGCCGTCTGAAATGCAAGTCATCCAATACGAAAATTCCCCTTTCAAACTGCACCAGCCCTTCCCGCCCGCCGGCGACCAGCCCACCGCCATCGCCGCCCTGCTCGAAGGTTTGGAAGACGGCTTATCTTACCAAACCCTGCTTGGCGTAACCGGCTCCGGCAAAACCTATACCATGGCCAACGTGATTGCGCAGAGCGGCCGACCCGCCATCATCATGGCGCACAACAAAACGCTGGCGGCGCAGCTTTATGCCGAGATGCGCGAGTTTTTCCCCGAAAACGCGGTGGAATATTTCGTGTCTTACTACGACTACTACCAGCCCGAGGCCTATGTGCCCAGCCGCGATCTGTTTATCGAAAAAGATTCGGCGATTAACGAACACATCGAGCAGATGCGGCTTTCCGCCACCAAAAACCTGATGACGCGCAACGACGTGATTATCGTTGCCACCGTTTCCGCCATTTACGGCATCGGCGACCCCACCGAATACCAACAAATGGTGCTGTCGGTAAAAGAAGGCGACACGCTTAGCCAGCGCGACATCATTTCCACCCTCGTTTCCATGCAATACGAGCGCGGCGAAATGGATTTCAAGCGCGGCTCGTTCCGCGTGCGCGGCGACGTAATCGACGTTTACCCCGCTGAAAGCTCCGACAACGCCCTGCGCATCAGCCTGTTTGACGACGAAATCGACCGCCTCGACCTCTTCGACCCGCTCACCGGCGGCAGCCTGCAACGCGTCGGCCGCTACACCGTGTTCCCCAGCAGCCACTACGTTACCCCGCGCGACACCGTTTTGCGCGCCTGCGAATCGATTAAAGAAGAACTGCGCGAACGTATCGCTTTTTTCACCCAAGAAAACCGCCCCGTAGAAACCCAACGCATCGAGCAGCGCACCCGCTTCGACCTCGAAATGCTTTATGAAATGGGCTTCTGCAAAGGCATCGAAAACTACTCGCGCCACTTTTCCGGCAAAAAAGAAGGCGAACCGCCGCCTACCCTGATGGATTACCTGCCCGATAACGCCATCATGTTTATCGACGAAAGCCACGTTACCGTTACCCAAATCGGCGGTATGTATAAAGGCGACGCCAGCCGCAAACAAAACCTGGTCGACTACGGCTTCCGCCTGCCTTCCGCGCGCGACAACCGCCCGCTCAAATTCCACGAATTTGAAAAAATCATGCCGCAAACCATCTTCGTTTCCGCCACCCCCGCCAAATACGAAGAAGAGCACGCCGGCCAAGTGGTCGAGCAAGTCGTCCGCCCCACCGGCTTGGTCGACCCGCAAATCATCATCCGCCCCGTCGCCACCCAAGTGGACGATTTATTAAGCGAAATCAACGAGCGCATCGGCAAAGGCGAGCGCGTGCTCGTTACCACGCTCACCAAACACATGGCTGAACAGCTCACCGATTATTACAGCGAACTGGGCGTAAAAGTACGCTATCTGCACAGCGACATCGACACCGTCGAGCGCGTCGAAATCATCCGCGATTTGCGCCTCGGCCTCTTTGACGTACTCGTCGGCATCAACCTTCTGCGCGAAGGTTTGGATATCCCCGAAGTATCGCTGGTGGCCATACTCGATGCCGACAAAGAAGGCTTTCTGCGCAGCCACCGAAGCCTGATCCAAACCATAGGCCGCGCCGCCCGCAACGTAAACGGCGTCGCCATACTCTACGCCGACAAAATCACCGATTCGATGAAAGCCGCCATCGACGAAACCGAACGCCGCCGCGAAAAACAGATGAAATTCAACCAAGAACACGGCATCGTGCCGCAGCAGATCAATAAAAAAGTAAAAGACATTATCGACGGCGTGTACCACGACGACGCAGGCAGCGGCAAAGGCCGTCTGAAAGGCAAGGGCAAAGTGAAAGTGGGCGAAATCCACACCGAAGAAGACGCAATTAAAGAAATCGCGCGGTTGGAGAAACAAATGCAGCAGGCGGCGAGGGATTTGCAGTTTGAAGAAGCGGCGGTGTTAAGGGATAAGATTCGGGGGATTAAGGAAGGGTTGTTGTTTGGGGCGGAGTGAGTTTAAGAAAACGTAAACAAAAAATAGTATTGATAATGTTGGTAATTTTGTCTTGGTTTATGTTCAGGCCATTTTCCGGTAGTTATGAAAATCTTATTACTATATTTGATAATAAAAAATTGAAGCTGAACAGCATAATAATCAAAATAATGAAATTATTATTTCAAGTGATGGTTGGCATTCAGATATATTGGTTCCAATAAAAAATTATGTATATGATTGGAATGGATTTTTAGAATATAAAAGCTATTGCCAAAACTATAGTTTAGACTCTTATTTGAGTATTGGTTGGGGAGATTATAGACATAGGCTTATTTCTCGCCCTTCTCTTTGGCATGAAACTTCTTTCTTAAATGTAAAAATTTTATCTATAGGAGAAGTTGAAGAGAGAAAAGACCTAATTCGACTAAAAATCAATAGGTGGCAATATATCCAATTGGTTAATAATATTCAGAAGGATTTTAAAGATGTGTGTGCCCTTGGGCACGCACGCGTTATTTGAATTTTTGCTACCGCGTGCGCGGCTATCGCCACACACCCTTATATTTAAAGGCCGAGACCTTTGCAAAACCTCATAAATCACCCATAAAAACCAAAACAACCGTCATTTCCGCATAAGCGGGAGTCCATTTTCGATCATGGTAAGCTATTGAATAAAATAAGTTTCTAAAATTTTAAGATGGATTCCCGCCTGCGCAGGAATGACGTCGGTTCTTTGTACAGTGGCTTTTCAGGGAGTTTTGCAAAGGTCTCAGGCCTTCTGAAAATAGATTTTCAGACGGCCTCAAAGTTCGCCCTTATTTTTTGCGGCAATCATCGCACGCAAATTGGCCAAATGGCTTTTGCCTTCTTCTTTACTGACAATCGGTTCGCCGCCTTGACGGCCTAAAATTTTCAAATCTTCCTGCGGCATTTCGCCGATAAACCGGCTCGGCTCGGGAAATTGCCATGTGCCTTGCCGTTTACGCTTGATGCAGTGGGTTAGGGTCAGTTGGCGTTTGGCGCGGGTGATGCCGACATACATCAGGCGGCGTTCTTCTTCGACATTGCTTTCTTCGATGCTGTCGGCGTGTGGCAAAATACCCTCTTCGCATCCGACCAAAAATACATAAGGATATTCCAAGCCTTTGGAAGCGTGCAGGGTAGAGAGTTTGACTGTGTCGTTTTCTTCTTCGCCTTTACCTTCCAAAAGCGTCATCAGCGTGATGGTTTGCGCGATTTCGATGATGTTTTTGCCGTCTTCATCGCCTTTGCGCTGCAGCCATGAAGTCAAATCGTTAACGTTGCGCCATTTGATTTCACCGGCTTTGCCTTCTTCGCTAAGCAGCAGATGGTTTTCATAGCCGATTTCTTCCAGCAGGCTGGTGATGAGTTCGCCGGCTTCGGCTACTTCGGCACGGTTGCGGTAGGCTTCCATCATGTGCATAAATGCTTGCAAATGCTCGCGGTTGGCGGTGTTGAGCAGGGCTAAGGCTGCTTCGGTTTGGGCGGCTTCGTATAGGCTGCACTCGTGTTCGTGAGCGTAGGTATTGAGTTTGCCCAGCGTCACGTCACCGATGCCGCGTTTGGGCGTGGTTACGGCGCGTAAAAATGCAGGGTCGTCGGCCGGATTGGCAATCAGGCGGATGTAGGCCAATACGTCTTTAATCTCGGCTTTGTCGAAAAAGCTTTGTCCGCCGGAAAGCTGGTAGGGCACGCGCGCGCTGCGTAGGGCTTCTTCAAACACACGTGCCTGATGGTTGCCGCGATAAAGCACGGCAAAATCGGCATATTTGGCTTTGTCGCCCGCCACCACTTTTTGCTTCACGATTTGGCTGACCACCCATTCGGCTTCATGCTGCTCGTTTTGACACGCCACCACTTTCACCACTTCGCCCATGCCGAATTGCGACCATAAGGTTTTTTGGAACAATTTCGGATTGTTTTCAATCACTTTGTTGGCGATTTTCAAAATCCGTGCGGTGGAGCGGTAATTTTGCTCAAGCTTGATCACCTTCATTTGCGGATAATCCTGCTGCATTTGGCGCAGGTTTTCCATGTTGGCGCCGCGCCAGGCGTAAATCGACTGGTCGTCGTCGCCCACGGCGGTGAACATGCCTTCCGCGCCGGTGAGCAGCTTCATCAGCGTGAATTGGCAGGTGTTGGTGTCTTGGCATTCATCGACCAACAAATAACGCAAACGCAGCTGCCATTTTTGGCGCACTTCGCTGTTTTGCTGCAATAAAAGCGCGGGCAGGCGGATCAGGTCGTCAAAATCCACGGCCTGATAGCTTTCAAAAGTGGCTTGATAACCGGCATAAATTTGCGCGGTCTGCTTTTCCCATTCGTTTGAGGCCGTCTGAAAAGCGATTTCAGGCGTTTGCAGGTTGTTTTTCCACAGCGAGATTTGGTGTTGCGCTTTGAATACGGCTTCTTTGCCCGTTCCGCCCAAAAGCTCCCCGATGATTTTGGCACTGTCGGTACCGTCCAAGATGGAAAAGTTTTTCTTGTAACCGATTTGCGCCGCTTCTTCACGCAAAATCCGCATGCCTAAAGAGTGAAAGGTACAAATCGTCAGCCCGCGCGTTTTCGATTTGGGCAGCATTTTCGCCACGCGTTCCTGCATTTCCTTCGCCGCCTTGTTGGTAAAGGTAATCGCTGCCACCTGGTGGCCGGCATAACCGATGTTAACCAGCAAGTGCTTGATTTTTTGCGTAATCACACCGGTTTTGCCGCTGCCTGCACCGGCCAGAACCAAAAGCGGCCCGCCCAAATAATTTACAGCGGCTTGTTGTTGGGGATTGAGTTTCATAAGGCGATAGGGGAAATGTGTTGGAACAGGATTATAACATTCGGCAAAGGGTAAGGCCGTCTGAAAAGCAGATTCACTTTTCAGACGGCCTGTTTCAGTTTCAGCTTCATTTAATGGAAAATCAAACCAAGCCTTTTTTCTCCAAATAGCTTTCGTAGTCGCCCAAGTAATGTTCGTAGCCGCCTTTGCCGTCGAGCTCGATGATTTGGGTGGCGAGCGACGAAACAAACTGACGGTCGTGCGAAACGAAAATCAGCGTGCCGTTGTATTTTTCCAGCGCCATGTTGAGCGATTCAATGCTTTCCATGTCCATGTGGTTGGTCGGTTCGTCCATCACCAGCACGTTCGGTTTCAACAGCAATAATTTGCCGTAGAACATGCGGCCTTTCTCTCCGCCGGACAATACTTTGACTTTTTTCACCACATCGTTGCTGCCGAAGAGCAGGCGGCCGAGGGTGCCGCGGATGACTTGCTCGTCGTCGCCTTCCTGACCCCATTGCCGCATCCATTCGCTCAAGTCCATATCGACGCCGAAGTCGTTTTCATGGTCTTGCGGATAGTAGCCGACGTGGGCTTTTTCCGCCCATTTGATGGTGCCTTCATCCGGTGTGAGGCCGTCTGAATATTCAGCATTGTAGGCACCGGCCAATAATTTCAGCAAAGTGGATTTACCGGCACCGTTCGGGCCGATAATCGCCAGGCGCTGGCCGGCCTCCAAGATGAAGTTGAGGTTTTTGAACAACTGGGTTTCAAAGCGCTTGGCCAGTTTTTCCACTTCCACGGCCTGACGGTGCAGCTTGGCTTTTTCGTCGGCTTCAAAACGGATATACGGGTTTTGGCGGGTAGAAGGTTTGACTTCGACCATTTCCGATTTGATTTTGTCGGCCTGTTTCAAGCGGCTGGTGGCTTGGCGGGCTTTGGATTTGTTGGCCGAGAAACGCGCCACGAATTCTTGCAGTTCCTGCAGTTTTTCTTTGGCTTTGGCGTTGTCTTTCAGCGCGCGCTCGCGGGATTGTGCCGAAGCGAGCATGTAATCGTCGTAGTTGCCCGGATAGATGGTGATGGTGTTGTAGTCCAAGTCGGCCATGTGGGTGCACACTTCGTTCAAAAAGTGACGGTCATGCGAGATGATGATCATGGTCGAATCGTATTCGTTCAATACGCCTTCCAACCAGCGGATGGTGTTGATGTCCAAGTTGTTGGTCGGCTCGTCAAGCAGCAACACGTCGGGCTTGGAAAACAATGCCTGCGCCAGCAACACGCGCAATTTGAAGCCCGGAGCAACTTCGCTCATTTGCGCATTGTGCAAATCTTCAGAAATGCCCACGCCGCTCAACAATTCGGCGGCGCGTGCTTCGGCGGTGTAGCCGTCGTATTCGGCAAACTTGGCTTCCAAATCGGCCGCGCGCATGTAATCGTCTTCGGTGGCATCCATGTTGGCGTAAATCAAGTCGCGTTCGGTCATGGCCGCCCACATTTCGGTGTGTCCCATCAACACCACATCCAACACGCGCATATCTTCGTAAGCAAACTGGTCTTGTTTCAGCTTACCCAAGCGCACGCCGTTTTCAATCGCCACTTCACCGGCAGTCTGCTCCAAATCGCCGCCCAGAATTTTCATAAACGTGGATTTGCCCGAGCCGTTGGCGCCGATCAAACCGTAGCGGTTGCCTTCGCCGAATTTGACAGACACGTTTTCAAACAGCGGCTTTGCGCCAAACTGCATGGTAATGCCGTTGGTAGAAATCATTCTTTGTAAAACCTTTATAAATAGAGTGTTATAATCGGGCGAAATTGTAGCATATTTTATAGAGGCCGTCTGAAAAGGAAGCGCGTTGGAAACCGAAAAAATCTATTACGCCGTGATTATTCTGATTTGCGCGGCATCGATGCTGCTCAGCCCGTTTTTCTATATCCGCCGCACGCGCAATGCCACCGAAGTGCGCCAGCAGCCGCAACGCTGGACGCCGATTATCATCGCCAATCTGATCATGATTGCCGCGCTGGTGTTTATTTGGTGGAAGTGGTTTTAGCCAAGTTATTTTTACGCAAACCGGCGTTTTACCCTGACGCGAATCCATTACAATAGCTTGAATTGATTGAAACCGGATGAATCACATGAAAAAAACCGTTTTACTCGCCTTGGCCTTGCTCGTTTCGACCGCCCAAGCCGCAACCATTTACGAATGCTCCGACCGCTCAGGCCGCAAGGTCTATAGCCAAGACGGCGGCAAAAACTGCAAAGCCAGCAATATCGGCCGCCCATCGGTGTATACTTCGGCACCCGTTTATCAAACTGCGGCGCCGGTCGCCATCAGCGAAAGCACGCCGCAAGCAAACACATCTGCCGATTTGGAAGCGGCGCAACGCGAATTGCAGCAGGCGCAGCACGCTTTGGAAGAAGGCAAGAAAGTGCGCTTGGGCAATGAACGCAATTACGCCAAATATTTAGAGCGCGTGCAGGGCTTGGAAAACAATGTCAAAGCCGCGCAAGACAAGGTTCACGCCGCCGAGCGTGGGGAATCGCAACAATTATTGCGTTGATTTTGATTGAATAGAAAATTTGATTGAATAGAAAAAAGGCCGTCTGAAAAAATTTTTTCAGACGGCCTTTTGTGTTTTTATTCGCTTGTATTCGCCGTATTCATCAAACGCAAGGCTTTCAGACGGCCTATGTCTTGTTGATACTCAACCAAACCGATAAATTCGCCTTGTTGGCTGTACACACGAATCGGTTGTTCATGCGCAATGTTTTCGGTGAACTGCGGGCGTTGGCCGAATTTCAACATTTCTACGGCGTGGTCATTGAGTGTGATCTTCGGCAAATGCTGCACCAGCACATCGCAAGGCAGTAAGAGCGCGTCGCGTTCGGCTTCGCTTAAGTCTGCCAATTGTTCCAGCGTGTGGCTTTGTGCGATGGTGAAACCGGCGGTTTCGGTGCGGCGCAGGGCGGTCAGGTGGGCGAAAGTGCCGATGTGTTTGGCGATGTCTTCGCTGAGGGTACGGATGTAAGTGCCTTTGCTGCAACGTACGTCAATCACGGCTTTGGGTGCGGCAAATTCTTGAATGTCAATCGAGTAAATGGTGATGTCGCGCGGTTTGCGCTCAATCACAATGCCTTTGCGCGCGTATTCGTAAAGCGGTTTGCCTTCGTGTTTCAAAGCGGAAAACATCGGCGGTACTTGGCGGATAGGGCCGGTCAGCGCGGTACAGGCCGTCTGAAATTCTTGTAGGGAAATATCAGCGCGGGCGGTGTCGATGATTTCGCCTTCGGCATCGCCGGTGGTGCTGGCTTCGCCCAGTTTCAGGGTGGCGGTGTAGGCTTTATCGGCATCAAGCAGATATTGCGCGAACTTGGCCGCTTCGCCGAAGCACACGGGCAAAAGGCCGGTGGCTAAGGGGTCGAGCACACCGGTGTGGCCGGCTTTTTCGGCGCGGTATAGACGGCGCGCTTTTTGCAGGGCGGTGTTGCTGCTCAAGCCTTCGGGTTTGTCGAGTAATAAAACGCCGTTAACAGGGCGTTTGCTGGGTTTGGTATTCATGGGATTTTAACTGTAAAAGACCGTCTGAAAGCCGGTTAAATGCTTTTCAGACGGCCTTTATTATGGATGGTTTAATCTTCTACCGGCTTTTCCGCCGCCACTTGGTCAATCAGGCTGGAAATGCTCATGCCGCGTTCTAAAGATTCGTCGTATTTGAAATGCAGCTCGGGAATTTTGAAGAGCTTGATGCGCTTGGCCAATTCGCTGCGCAAATGGCCTTTGGCATGCTCGAGCGCTTCTTCGGTGATTTCGCGGGTGCTGTCGTCCAATACGGTGTAAAACACGGTAGCGTGGCTGTAATCGCGGGTGACTTCGACTTCGTTGATGGTGATGAAACCGGCGCGCGGGTCTTTCAAATCGGTGCGGACGAGTTCGGCCAGTTCGCGCATGATTTGTTCACGAACCCGGTCTTGGCGGGCATAGCCGCGTTGTGGTTTTCGCATAATGTGTCCTTTCTGATGGCCGTCTGAGCTGGCTTGGGCATGGATCTTGTCAATCAAGCATATAGCCTGTTTCATTAATGCGCTATTATAGCGGATATTCTGTGATTAGGCCGTCTGAAAAGGAAATCGAATGAAAAAAATCAACATCGGCTTGGCCGGATTCGGTATGTCGGCACAAGTGTTTCATCTGCCGTTTTGGCGTGCGGACGGTCGTTTTGAGGTGGTGAAGGTATTTGAACGCAGCAGCGACAAGGCGAAAAGTGTGTTGCCGGAAGCGGAAATTGTGCGCAGTTTTGATAGTTTGCTTACTGACGACGTGGATTTAATCGTGATTACCACGCCAAACCAAACGCATTTTGAGTTGGGCAAAGCAGCCTTATCGGCGGGTAAGCATGTGGTGGTGGAAAAGCCGCTGTGTGCCACGGCGGAAGAAGCGTTAATCTTGGCCGATTTGGCTGATAAGCAGGGCGTGTTGTTGACGGTTTATCAAAACCGGCGTTGGGACAGTGCGCCGCTTACGGCGAAAAAGCTGCTTTCAGACGGCCTGTTGGGCGAGATTGTCGATGCGGAATTTCGTTTTGAACGTTATGCGGTAGGTTTAAATAAAAAACGCTGGAAGGAAACGGGCGGCGCAGGCGTGGGCTTGGTGTATGATTTGGGCTCGCATTTATTGGATATGGCGGTGGATTTATTGGGTATGCCGTCTGAAATTTATGCAGATATCCGCCATCAGCACGAGGGCGCGTTGAGCGACGATAATTTCGACATCGCGCTGTATTATTCAGACGGCCTGAAAGTTTCGCTTATCGGCACCAAATATGCCCGCGAGCCGTTGCCGTTTATGACGCTGCACGGTAAAAAAGGTTCGTACATCAAACAGGATGCGGACAATCAGGAAGCCTTGCTGGTCAGCGGTATGTTGCCTGAGGGTGATTGGAATGTGGAAACACCGCAAGAATGGGGCGTGTTGCACACGGAAATTGACGGCCAAGTCATGCGCCAAACCATACCGGGCGAACGCGGCGATTATGGTGCGTTTTATCGGAATCTTTATGCTGCCTTCACTGAAGGCGGGCCTTTGGCAGTCAATGTACGGCAAGTGGCGCAGGTGTTGGGCTTGATTGAAAAAGCTTATGAAAGCGCTCAGACAGGCAGACGGATTAAGGTTTAATGAAGTCATGAATACCGTCTGAATATTGGTTTCAGACGGCTTTGTTTATGTATTACTACCCATTAAAAGAAAATATGCAGACAGAGACTCATCAAACGAAATTATTGTGGCTGATTGCGTTTGCAGCGGCGGCGGTGCTGATGATTACCATGGGCATCAGGATGTCGCTCGGTTTGTTTGTGCAGCCGATGGTAAATTCCACGACGTTGAGTATTGCCGGTATCAGTTTTGCGATGGCGATGTGCCAATTGATGTGGGGCGTGATGCAGCCGCTGTCGGGCGTATTGGCGGATCGTTTCGGTGCGTGGCCGGTGTTGTTGCGGGGGACGGTTATTCTGGCTATTGGCTGTGTGCTAATACCGTCGCTTACCACCACTTGGGGTTTGACCTTTAAACATGGGCATAATGTTGGCGATGGGTGCCGGTGCGGGCAGCCATTCGATTTTGATGAGCCAAGTTTCCAATAAGCTGCCGCCATCAATGCGCGGTACGGCTTCGGGCGTGGTCAATGCAGGCGGTTCGTTCGGCTAATTTTTGTTTTCGCCGGTGTTGCAAGGACTGATTTTTTTACCTGCCATCGGTTGGCGCGGTGCCATGTATGTTTCGGCGCTGGTGAGTTTGCTAATTATTCCGATTGCACGTTGGCTGACACGCAGGGAATCGGGAGTGGTGGCTGTTCAGACGGCCTCGAATGTGCCATCTGAACAGACTTTAAAACAAGCCGTTTCCCAGGCATTTAAAGACCGCAGCTATATTTTGTTGCATCTGGGCTTTTTTACCTGCGGCTTTCACATTGCTTTTTTTGTGATGCATTTGCCGACTGAAGTGGCTTTGTGGTTTGCCGCCGACGGTGGCTTCGTGGTCGCTGGCGATTATCGGCCTCGCCAATTTGCTTGGCAGCAGGCTGGTGTGTGGGCAAATTCCGCAGTAAATATATTTTATTTTGGATGTATGGTTCGCGTGCATTGCTGATTTTGGTTTACTTGATGCTGCCGCGCACCGACTGGACGTTTTACCTATTCGCCTTCGGACTGGGTTTGACGCGGTTAGCCACTGTGCCGCCGACTGCCGCGATTACCGGTAAATTGTTCGGTTTGCGTTATTTGGCTACTTTATTCGGTTTAACTTTGTTGTCCCATCAAATTGGTGGTTTTCTGGGCGTGTATTTGGGTGGGGTTGCGTTTACGGCTTTGGGTGATTACAGCTGGATGTGGTACGCTGATGTGGCGTTTGCCGCTGTGGCTGCTCTGTTGAATTTACCAATTCGTGAGGAGAAAATGCCCAAGCTTTAAGCTGGAGGATATTTATTTTGAGATGGCATTGGTATCCAAAAGCCAACCAAAATAAAAAGAGCAGGTGTCAAACCTGCTCTTTTTTTAATGAGGCATTAAGCCTACGTTGTTGTTACGGTTTTACTCTTCAGGGCGTTCGCCATCGGTATCGTCGATTTTACCTTCGGTGATGTCGATGTTGATGCCGACTGCTGCGCGGATTTTGGCATCGATTTCGTTGGCGACCTCCAGATTTTCTTTCAGCCACAGGCGTACGTTGTCTTTGCCTTGGCCGATTTTCGCACCGTTGTAGCTGTACCATGCGCCGGATTTTTCAACGATGTCGTATTTCACGCCGATATCGATCAATTCACCTTCCCAGCTCACGCCTTCGCCATACAGAATATCAAATTCGGCTTGACGGAATGGGGGGGCCACTTTGTTTTTAATCACTTTGACTTTGGTTTCGTTACCAATCACATCGTCGCCTTTTTTGATTTGGCCGGTACGGCGGATATCCAAGCGGACGGAAGCATAGAATTTCAGTGCGTTACCGCCGGTGGTGGTTTCCGGGCTGCCGAACATCACGCCGATTTTCATGCGGATTTGGTTAATGAATACCACTAAAGTGTTGGTGCGTTTGATGTGGCCGGTCAGTTTACGCAAAGCTTGGCTCATTAAGCGCGCTTGTAAACCAACATGGCTGTCGCCCATTTCGCCTTCGATTTCGGCTTTCGGCACCAATGCGGCTACCGAGTCAACCACTACCATGTCCACACCGCCGGAGCGTACCAAGGTGTCACAGATTTCCAAGGCCTGTTCGCCGGTATCCGGTTGGGAAAGGTACAACTCTTCTACTTTCACTCCCAATTTGCGCGCATAAATCGGGTCGAATGCATGCTCGGCATCGATGAACGCGCACACACCACCTGATTTTTGGCATTGCGCAATTGCTTCCAAACATAAAGTGGTTTTACCTGATGATTCCGGGCCGAAGATTTCGACCACGCGCCCGCGCGGCAAACCGCCTACCCCCAAAGCCAAGTCCAAGCCGAGCGAGCCGGTTGAGATTACTTCTAAGTTTTCTTCCTGATGACTGCCGTCCATCTTCATGATGGAGCCCTTACCGAAGTTTTTTTCGATTTGGGCTAAGGCAGCGGCAAGGGCTTTGCTTTTTTCATCTGACATAATGGTGCTTTCTGTAAGTGTTGTCACGGATTTTCTAAGAATTTATTTAGCTATTATCGCATAAATTAAGAAAAAGTATAGTTTTATTTTGTTTTAATTTTCAAAAGGTCTGAATGATGTTTGAAATGTGCCATTACTTCCTATTAAAACAGGTTGTTAGGAAAATAAAGTATATGGCACTTTTATGCATATTTTGCTTGAAGTATAGCATAAAAGCTTTTTAAAGCTTTATCGACCAATAATAGAAAATGAAAAATCATGCCGTCTGAAAAGTTCAGACGGCATGACAAAAGTGTTTGACTTAGTGGCTGCAACCACTTCCGTGGCTTTCGCGTAGCGCTTCGGCAGCTTGTTCGTCGGCATGGTAGCTGGAGCGAACCATCGCGCCGATAGCAGCGTTGCTAAAGCCCAATTCATACGCTTCTTTTTCAAAGATTTTGAATTGTTCAGGCGTGACATAGCGTAATACCGGCAAATGGCCGTCTGAAGGTTGCAGATATTGGCCGATGGTAATCATCTCGATGTTGTGGGCACGCATATCGCGCATGATTTCGCGCACGTCTTCATCGGTTTCGCCTAAGCCGACCATGATGCCGGATTTGGTCGGAATGTGCGGCATCATTTCTTTATAACGGCGCAATAAATCCAATGAGTGTTGGTAGTTGGCGCCCGGGCGGGCTTTTTTATACAGGCTCGGATGGGTTTCCAAATTGTGGTTCATCACATCCGGAGGGGTTTCAGCCAAAATTTTTAGGGCAATGTCCAAGCGGCCGCGGAAGTCAGGCACAAGGATTTCGATTTTGGTGTTCGGGCTGCGCTCGCGGATGGCTTTAATACAATCGGCAAAGTGTTGCGCACCGCCGTCACGCAGATCATCGCGGTCAACGGAAGTAATCACCACATAACGTAAGTTCATCGCGGCAACAGATTCGGCGAGATTTTGCGGTTCATCTGGATCTAACATGTTGGGACGGCCGTGACCCACGTCGCAAAACGGGCAGCGGCGGGTACAAATATCCCCCATAATCATGAAGGTGGCCGTGCCTTTGCTGAAGCATTCGCCGATGTTCGGGCAAGATGCTTCCTCACACACCGTGTGCATTTTTTGTTCACGCAAAATATCTTTGATTTCAAAGAATTTTTTAGAAGGTAATTTGGCACGAATCCATTCCGGCTTTTTCAATTTTTCCTGTAGCGGTACCACTTTAATCGGAATGCGGGCGGTTTTGTCGGCACCGCGCAATTTTACGCCGCGTTTGGGGTGGTCAATTTTAATTTCGCTCATCATGATTCTTTCGAGTTCAGTTGCGTATTCAGATGGCCGGTCAGCTTATCGGCCACTTGCGCAAGCGTTGGACACGGATTGATGAAATCCGCGATTTGGGTCATTTCCATACCGGCATAGCCGCAAGGATTGATGTGGCTAAACGGGCTTAAGTCCATATTTACATTCAAAGCCAAGCCGTGATACACCGATCCGTTTTTGATGCGCAGGCCGAGCGAGGCGATTTTACGTGTGCCAACATATACGCCGGGGCGTTTCGGGTCGGCAGCGGCTTCAATGCTGTATTCGGCCAATGTGGCGATGATGCTGTTTTCGAGTGCAGAAATGATGCGGCGCACGCTGGTTTTGCGGCGCTTGAAGTCAATCATGGTGTAAATCACCAATTGGCCGGGGCCGTGATAAGTGATTTGGCCGCCGCGGTCGATTTGAACTACGGGAATATTGTCGCGAATCAGCAAATGCTCGGGCTTGCCGGCCAAACCTTGGGTAAACACCGGAGGATGCTCCACCACCCATAATTCGTCTTCAGTATGTTCGTCGCGATTGGCATTGAAGGCTTTCATCGCTTCGAATGTCGGCTGATATTCTACCAAGCCTTTCTGCACGATTTTCATCTTAGTAAACCACTTTCACCATTTCGTGCGAAGTCAGGATGCGGTAGATATTGTCAAGCTGCGCTTTGCTGGTGGCTTCAATTTTTATAGTGGCGCCGGTGTAGTTGCCTTTGCTGCTTGGGCGGGTGGTTACATGCGCTTCGGTGGTATTTGGAGCATGTTCCTGAATCGCAGTCAAAATAGAGCTGACAAATTCAGGATGGGTAATGCCCATCACTTTTAACGGGAAGATACACGGAAACTCAAGCAGGGTTTCGGCTTGCTCGGGGGTATGGGTTTGATCAGACATGAGGTATTCCTTAGTTAAGGCCGTCTGAAAGCCGATCAATGCTGTTCAGACGGCCTGATTTTGTGTTCAGGCATATTTTAATGCAAACGCCAAGCCTTGTTAACCTGACTTGTCCTTGCATTTAAAATAGTTATCGGGCAAATATGCGCATTAAGCCGATTTTCAAGTCTTGAAATCCAATCTTTCAGCCCAACTTATGAGACAACTTGATTCAAAACCGCAAGAGATACACATATGTCAGAAGACAACAAATATTTTGAGGAATACAGCACGCTGGCCACTTTGCCGCTGCGTGATGTCGTGGTTTATCCGCATATGGTGCTGCCGCTGTTTGTCGGCCGCCCCAAATCGATTGCTGCGCTGGAAATGGCGATGAGCAACGATGATCCGGTGTTTTTGCTGGCGCAATTGGATCCGAATATCGAAGAGCCCTCTGCCAAAGATTTGCACCGCATGGGTACGGTTGCCCAAGTGTTGCAGGTATTGAAACTGCCGGATGGCACGGTCAAAGTATTGGTAGAGGGCGTGCGCCGTACCCGTGCCCTGACCGTGGAAGACAAAGGCGATTTATTCTTGTCGCACGTTGAAGCCGTGAATGAAAATGAAGACGAAGCCAATCCTGATATGGAAGCGCTGCGCCGTACTTTATTGTCACAATTTGAGCAATACGCCAAATTGAACAAAAAAATTCCGGCCGAAGTGGTGAATACCATTAACGGCATCAGTGAAAACAGCCGCTTGGTAGACACCATTGCCGCGCATTTGCAATTGAAGCTGGAGCAACGTCAAGAAATCTTGGAAACTGCCAGCATTGTTGGCCGCATGGAATTTTTGCTGGGTCAATTAGAAGCCGAACTCGACATCATGCAGGTTGAGAAGCGTATCCGTGGCCGTGTGAAGCGCCAAATGGAAAAATCGCAGCGTGAGTATTATCTGAATGAGCAAGTCAAAGCCATTCAGAAAGAATTGGGTGAAGAAGACGAGCGCGGCGAACTGGATGCGCTGGAAGCCAAAATCAAAGCAGCCGGCATGAGCAAAGAAGCGCAAGAAAAAGCTTTGAGCGAATTGAAAAAGCTGAAAATGATGCCGCCAATGTCGGCCGAATCGACTGTGGTACGCAATTACATCGATACGTTGCTGGATTTGCCGTGGAAGAAAAAAACGCGCGTAATCAAAGATATTGCCAAAGCAGATTTGGTATTGAATGCCGACCATTTCGGTTTGGAAAAAGTTAAAGAGCGTATTTTGGAATACTTAGCGGTGCAAAAACGCAGCGACAAACTGAAGGGGCCGATTCTGTGTTTGGTCGGTCCGCCGGGCGTAGGTAAAACTTCGTTGGGCCAATCGATTGCCAAAGCCACAGGCCGCAAATATGTGCGCATGGCTTTGGGTGGCGTGAAAGATGAAAGCGAAATCCGTGGCCACCGCCGTACCTATATCGGTTCGATGCCGGGAAAAATCATTCAAAGCATGATTAAAGCAGAAGTGAAAAATCCGTTGTTCTTGCTTGATGAAATCGACAAATTGGGCAATGATTTCCGCGGTGATCCGGCTTCGGCTTTGTTGGAAGTACTCGATCCGGAGCAAAACAACGCGTTTTCTGATCACTTCGTCGAAGTGGATTACGATTTGAGCGATGTTCTGTTTATCGCCACCTCCAACAGCATGAATATTCCACCGGCCTTGCTCGACCGCATGGAAATCATCCGCCTGTCAGGTTACACCGAAGATGAAAAAGTCAGCATCGCAATGCAGTATTTGGTGCCGAAGCAAATGGAACGCAACGGCGTGCGTGATGGTGAAATGGTGATTGAAGAATCTGCCGTACGCGATATCGTGCGTTATTACACACGTGAGGCCGGTGTGCGCTCGCTTGACCGCGAAATTGCTAAAATCTGCCGCAAAGTGGTGATGGCGGTGCAACTGAAAGAAGATGCACAAAAAGCCAAAACCCGCAAAACCAAACTGAAAGCGATTGTGGTAAATGCCGATAATCTGCATGATTATCTGGGTGTGCGTCGCTTTGATTTCGGTGTGGCTGAGAATGAAAACCGTGTGGGTCAGGTAACCGGTTTGGCGTGGACGGAAGTTGGCGGCGAATTATTGACCGTAGAAGCCGTGGCTTTGCCGGGTAAAGGCAACATTCAATCGACCGGCCAATTGGGCGATGTGATGAAGGAGTCGGTGACTGCGGCTTGGTCGGTATTGCGTTCACGTGCCGAATCAGTCGGTTTGGCGCCGAACTTCTACGAGAAGCAAGATATGCACGTGCATGTACCGGAAGGTGCTACGCCGAAAGACGGCCCGAGCGCAGGTATTGCCATGACTTTGGCGATGGTTTCTGCGTTTACCGGCATTCCGGTGCGCGCTGATGTGGCGATGACGGGCGAGATTACCTTGCGCGGCGAAGTATTGCCGATTGGCGGTTTGAAAGAGAAACTGCTGGCGGCATTGCGCGGCGGTATCAAGCATGTGTTGATTCCGAAAGACAACGTTAAAGGCTTGGAAGAAATTCCGGAAAATGTGAAAACCGGTTTGGAAATCCATCCTGTGAAATGGATTGACGAAGTATTGGCTTTAGGTTTGGAATATCAGCCGCAGCCTTGGCAAGCACCGTTGGAAAGCGTGGAAACCTTGGCCGAAAGCCCGAAAATCAAGCCGTCAAGAGCCAAAGCGACAAAACACTGATTTGGTGTAAATGTGTTGTAAAAGGATACGGGTTTGCTTGCAAAGCCTGAAAAATAAAGCAATTCCGTATCTTTTCGCTTGACATGGTAATTTCAGAATTGCTATAAAGCACACAGGTACTCAAAAGTACGAAAAGCCCGAATCATCGGGTTCTCCATTATTTTCAACGATAGGAAGGGACTGATTGTGAACAAGTCTGAATTAATCGAAGCGATTGCTCAAGAAGCTGGTATTTCAAAAGCGGCTGCCCAAAAAGCATTGGATGCGACTACTAATGCCGTAACCGAAGCGCTGAAAAAAGGTGACACTGTCACTTTAGTAGGTTTTGGTACTTTCTACGTTGGCGAACGTGCCGAGCGTCAAGGCCGCAACCCTAAAACTGGTGAGCCTTTGACCATTGCTGCTGCTAAAACTCCTAAATTCCGTGCCGGTAAAGCATTGAAAGACGCACTGTAATCCTTCACCCGGCCTAGTGATAAAAACCGAATCAGATGATTCGGTTTTTTGTTTGGATAAATATGATCCAGTCACGAGCCGTCTGAAAAATAGAGACCTTCGCAAAACTCATGAACACCAATAAACCCTACAGGCCGTCATTCCCGTCTGCGCGGGAATAACGTTGATTTTGTATGCGTGGGCTTTTAAAGAGGTTTTGCAGAGGTCTCAGGCCGTCTGAAAAATACACATGCTTTCAGACGGCCTATTGAATTTTGCGTTACAATTCTATTAATCAAAAAGACAAGGCATTAAAATGTTTACAGGTATTGTACAAGGCATGGGGCGCATTGTTGCCGTGAACCAACTATCGCCCGATTTCCGTACCCATATTGTCGAGCTGCCGCCCGGTATGGCTGATAATCTGCAAATCGGCGCATCCGTTGCCAACAATGGCTGCTGCTTGACCATTAGCGGAATTGATACCAATCAAGTCAGCTTTGATTTGATGAACGAAACCTTAGCCAAAACCAATTTAGACCGTCTGGAAGCAGGGGATTGGGTCAATTTGGAGCGGGCTGCTAAATTTGGCGACGAGATAGGCGGTCATGTGATGAGTGGCCATGTGATGGCCACCACCACGATTACGCGTATTGAAGAAAACGAATTCAACCGCACGCTTTGGTTTCGCCTTCCTGCGGATTTGAAGCCTTACATCCTAACTAAAGGCTTTGTCGGCTTGGATGGTTGCAGCCTCACCATTGGTGAAGTGACCGATGATGAATTCAATGTACACCTGATTCCCGAAACCTTACAGCGCACTTTATTCGGTGCCCGCCAAGTCGGTGATGAAATCAATATTGAAATCGATCCGCAAACACAAGCCATTGTCGATACCGTTTTACGTGTGATGGCGCAAAATAAATGACAGGCCGTCTGAAAAGAAAAACACTATGGAACTAGCTGAATTTTTAAAAAAAGCCGATGCGGTATTAAGCCGATTGGATTTGATTTTACCGTCAGAGCAAGCTGCTATTGATTGGAACGCATTGGCTTATCGTTGGCAAAGTGTGGGGCGCAAAGGTGTTTTGGAAAGTCTGCCCAATCCGCACACTTTCCCGCTTAGTCGCTTGGCAGCAGTCGGCTCGCAAACCGAGCGTTTGATTCGCAATACCGAACAGTTTTTAGCAGGCCGTCCGGCGAATAATGTGTTGCTGACCGGTTCGCGTGGCACGGGTAAATCATCGTTGGTAAAGGCGTTGCTGCATGAATACGCCGATCAAGGCTTACGTTTGGTTGAGGTGGATAAAAGTGATTTGATAACGTTGCCGGCATTGTTGCCGCTTTTGGCCGGACATGATGAAAAATTCATTATTTTCTGTGACGATTTGTCGTTTGAAACTGGTGATGAAACCTACAAAGCATTAAAAACCACCTTAGACGGTGGCTTGTCGCAACGTTGTAGTAATGTGTTGGTATACGCCACGTCTAACCGTCGCCATTTAATGCCCGAATACATGGATGAAAACGGCGGTACCACCGGCATTCGCGGTGAAATCCATCAAAAAGAAGCTGTAGAAGAAAAAGTCTCTTTATCGGATCGCTTCGGTTTGTGGTTGAGCTTTTATCCGTTTGACCAAAATGATTATTTGCAGGCGGTGGAAAATTGGTTGGGCAACTTTGGCGTGCCATACGATGAAACAGCTAGAAAAGCCGCTTTATTGTGGGCGCAAATGCGCAGCAACCGCTCAGGCCGATCGGCATGGCAGTTTGCCTGCGATTGGGCAGGGCGCTTGCCTGAACAGCGTGTAATCGATTAACAAAAGACACTTGAAAAAGTACCTTTTGATTGGGTGCGAAACAATATTAACGTAAACAGGTATTCATCCAAACTTCACGTTGGACCGGACTTAGCAGATGATAAATTCGGTGTTGGATTGCCAATTCGTCAACAGCAAAATCCATACGCGACAGATAGCGGCTTTCAACATAATCACGTGCATTATTTTGATCAAAATTAGGATTGATCAAAATCTTCATAATATTACGGCGGCGTGTGCGGTCGGTACGCTGTTCTTTTTTATAGGCTTTGTCGGCAGCGACTTTATAATCGGAACGAATACGGCGCAGCGCAGAGTGTTGCTCTTGGGTCAGATTTAATTGGCGGAAATTGCAATTGGGATGGAAATCATCCAATTGTGAAGAATGGGGTGCGGCATAAATGACATTGCTCCACATTAATAAGGCTGCAAACGATAAAACCTGAAATACAAGAGAGGATTTCAACACAACACACACAGCATTTTCCTAATTTTGAATACATATGCAATATAACGGAGATGCATGTCAAAGGCGGTTTATACATGTTAATTTTGGTTGGATTATGGCTAATTATAAATTAACAAACATCAATGTATGCTTTATTTTCAGTAAGTTATAAATCATGTAATTATTTTTGGGGCTGTACTAGATAACTAGAATAAATTCTGCTTTACTAATTGTTTTAAAATAGAACAAGAGACTTTATCTCACTGTGGTTAAAACGCCATTCACATTCCT
>NZ_JBHSPY010000004.1:0-128145 GCF_042658245.1 Neisseria weixii | reverse complement strand
CTTTCGGCATTCTTGACAACACTCAAAAATCCCAAAATGGATCTTCAAGCAAAAAAGCAAAAGTGTAAACAACGCTAGGGTTTTCTACACCTGAGACCTTTTAGTTTGTGATTTACCACAGCGCCAACGCAGTCAAACTCATCTCTCGCTGCCCTTTTTGCGGCACAATATTTTGATCGGGCAATTCCAATTCATAGCGTGCGCCGTTTCGTTCGGCTTGCAATACGCGGAAACACAACCAGCCGGCCAATGCGTCCACGCTCGCCCCTTGCGGGTAATCCCGGTAGGAAATGATGTGGCTGCTGCTGCTTTGGTCTTGCGCTTCAAAACGTTTGTCGAGCAGTTGGCCGGTTTTGGCATAGGCTTTCCAGGCGACGTGCTGCAAAGATGTGCCGTCGGCGTGCACCTGCAAATGCGACAAATCGTCGCTGCTTTGGGCAAACACGGCACGGGCTTCGCGGACTTCGTCGGCATGAAACGCAGACGGCACGTCATGCGCCACCGGTGCGGGAAAAGCCACTTTGTCGCTCAGCCCCTGCCACACCGCTTCTACCGTGCAAATCCCGAAAGGCGCGGCGCTGGTAATATGCCACTCAGGCAGAAACACATAGCCACGCAGATGCGCCTCCAGTGGCAATTCCACATTCGGTTGGCCGTCTGAAACCCGCCATTCCTGCCGGCGCTCCTGATTATCTGCCTGCACCCACAGCCAACGACGGCGCACTTTACCTTCAACCTGTAAGGTCAGCACGGTCGGGGCACCGACAAAGATTTCAGACGGCATCAGCCACACCAACCGCAACCCGAGCAATTGTTGCACATTTTGCATCGTGCCGATAACAATAAAACCAAACAGCCAAAACGCGGCCACATAAGCCAAGTTGGCCTGATAATTCAATCCCACCAGCCACAGCAAGGCCACCATTACCGCCAAGCCCAGCCCCAATCGTGTCGGACGGATGCGCAGGTTGCGCCAAGCCGCTGCTTCATCGGGCAGCACCGGCGGGTGCTGTTCAGACGGCCACATGATTAAGTAAATCGCTTAAGATTCGGGAAGAAGTCAAACCCTGCTGCACCGGTTTGACGCGGTGATTCGCCACGGCCACCCATACCGCCTTAATGTCGTCAGGCAACACATGGTTTCTGCCCTGCATAAATGCCCACGCTTTGGCCGCATTCACCACCGCCAAACCGGCGCGCGGGCTGAGTCCCATCACAAAACGGCCGGACTGGCGCGTGGCCTGCACCAAGCGGAACACATAATCCGCTGCTGCTGGCGAAAACTGCACCTTCGCCGCCGCCTGCTGCCATTGCTGTAAAGTCTGCGCGTCGCACACTGCTTGCAACTGCGTCATCAAATTACGACTGCTGCCTTGAAAATAAAGCTGCTTTTCCGCTTCCGCGGCCGGGTAGCCCATACTCAAACGCATCATAAAGCGGTCGAGCTGCGATTCGGGCAATGGAAACGTGCCGAGCTGCTCAGTCGGGTTTTGCGTGGCCATCACAATAAAGGGCTTGGGCAGCGTATAGGTTTTGCCGTCCACCGACACCTGCCGCTCTTCCATCGCTTCCAACAAAGCCGATTGCAGCTTCGGTGATGCACGGTTGATTTCGTCGGCCAGCAAAAACTCATGAAACACCGGGCCCGGATGAAACTCGAATCTGTCTTCATTCGGACGAAAAATATTCACGCCCAGCAAATCCGAGGGCAGCATGTCGTTGGTAAACTGCACGCGTTGGTAACGCAAACCCAATACTGTCGCCGCGCCTTGCGACAAAGTGGTTTTGCCCACGCCCGGTACATCTTCCAGCAGCACATGCCCACCTGCCAAAACTGCGGCCATCAATTGCTGCAAAACCAATTCTTTCCCCAAAATCAGCCGATTAAGCTGCCCTAATGCGTGTTGGATCTGTTGATTCATTATTATTTCTTCAATGGCTAATCATTCAGACGGCATTTTAACACGAAGCCCAAAGAAAAGGCCGTCTGAAACAGTTTCAGACGGCCGGTGTTTTCATTTGATGGTTATTCGTCGGCTTTGATTTCCAAGCCGCCGATCGGACCGGAATCCGGCACAATCTCTTCTTCATCCAATTTACGCGCTTCGATTTCTTCGTCAGACAACGGTTCTTCGGCATAACGTACCACGCTGTCTACTGAATCTTCAATCACCAATTCACGCTCCAGGGCTTCCATTTCGGCAGCCGAAGACACATCGAAAGTGCTGGCTTGATTGGTTGGGGTATCCGTACTCATGGTTTTCTCCTTATTCGAATGAAAATACTTTTTACAACGTGTCTTCATCGTAACAGAAAAACCGTTACCAGCCGTCTGAAAATGTATTTTTTGGTAAATATAAAGGCCGTCTGAAAAGTTTAATTTCAGACGGCCTATCACTTAAATTTCACTTCCCCCAACGGTCAGCCCCGCATCAATACGCAAGGTCGGTTGTCCTACGCCGACGGGTACGCTTTGGCCGTCTTTGCCGCACACGCCCACGCCGCTGTCGAGCGCGGTATCGTTGCCGGCCATGGAAACGTGTTTCAGCACTTCCGAACCGCTGCCGATGATGGTCGCACCTTTGACCGGATATTGCAGCTTGCCGTTTTCAACCCACCACGCTTCGGATGCGGAAAACACGAATTTGCCGCTGGTGATGTCAACTTGCCCGCCGCCGAAATTGACAGCGTAAATGCCTTTATCCACCGATGCGATGATTTCTTGCGGGTCGTAGGCGCCGTTTTCCATAAAGGTGTTGGTCATGCGCGGCATAGGGGCGGAGGCGTAACTTTCACGGCGTCCGTTGCCGGTGGCCGGTACACCCATCAGGCGCGCGTTGGTTTCGTCTTGCATGTAGCCGACCAAAATACCGTCTTCGATCAACACGGTGCGGCGGGTTTCGTTGCCTTCGTCGTCGATATTCAACGAGCCTCGGCGCTCGGCAATGTCGCCTTGGTCAACTACGGTTACGCCTTTGGCTGCTACTTGGTCACCGATGCGGCCGGTAAACACGCTGGTTTCTTTGCGGTTAAAATCGCCTTCCAAGCCATGACCGACGGCTTCGTGCAACAACACGCCCGGCCAACCGTTGCCCAAAACCACGGTCATTTCACCGGCAGGTGCAGGACGCGATTCGAGATTGGTCAGAGCTTGTTTCACGGCGGAATCAACAAACTTTTGCACCAATTGTTCATCAAAACAAGCCAAATCGTAACGGCCGCCGCCCCCCGAACCGCCCTGCTCGCGACGGTCGCCCTGCTTAGCAATCACGCTCACATTCAGACGCACCATGGGGCGGATGTCGGCGGCGTGTTTGCCGTCTAAACGCGCGAGATAAATCATGTCGTGTTCGCAGGTCAAACCCGCCATCACTTGCACAATACGCGGATCGGCAGCCTTGGCTAAGGCTTCGACTTTGTTCAACAAAGCTACTTTGGCTGCCGAATCCAAACTGGCAATCGGGTCAATCACGGCATGGACGGGTTTGCCGTACACCGCGCCAGGCACTTTAATGCTTTGCCCGCTCCCCGCCGCCCCAATTACGCGCACGGCTTGGGCTGATCGGTTAATCGAATCGATGTTGAGACTGTCGGCATAGGCAAAGGCTGTTTTATCGCCCGATACGGCACGCACGCCAACGCCTTGGTCAATCTGAAAACTGCCCGATTTCACCATGCCTTCTTCCAAATGCCAGCTTTCATAGGCCGTGCGCTGACAGTAAATATCGGCATAATCGACATGATGCGCGCCGATTAGGCTCAGGCTTTTGGCCAACAATTCTGGTGAAAGTTGATTGGCTTCAAGCAAATCACGTTGTACTTGAAAATAGGTTTGCTGCATGGTTTTCAGACGGCCTTTTCAGAAAAGTTTAATCAAAAGAGTGGTGTGGAATTATACGGTATTTGCACAGGCTTGGGCATGTTGATTGTTTGCTGCTATGTCTGTTTTTATGTTTGAATATCTGAGACACAAAATTTTATTTCTATATAATTCAATTATTTAATAAAAAATTTCCTAGCAAACACACTTTGTTATTGATAATAGTTATTATTATAGTATAATAAAACTCACTCGGCAGCGTCCTGCACCGAGCCATTAAACGACAGAATGAACCCTTATTAATTTTTCCTTAAACTTTGTTCGTCGGCCAATCTCCCTTGCCGATGTCTTTACGGAGTGTGCGTATACGACATATTGACTGTTCCCTTTATCAGATACTCAAAACCGAAAACAGCAAACCCGTTGTCTGGACAACGGGTTTGCTGTTTGATAAGTACATGAAATAAAAAGGCCGGAGCCTTCGCAAAACCTCATGAACCATCAATAAAAAACTAAACAGCCGTCATTTCCGCAAAGGCGGAATCGGGATCCATCTTAAAATTTCAGAAACTTATTTTATTCAATAGTTTGCCATGTTCAAACATGGATTCCCGCCTGCGCGGGAATGACGTCGATTCTTGGTGCCGTGGCTTTTCAGGGAGTTTTGCAAAAGTCCCAAGCCGTCTGAAAACCTCACACATTTTTCAGACGGCCTTGCATTATTTAACTAACGACAGGCTCTCACATTAAGATTACCGTAGCGCCCTACCACATTGCGGATATCTTGTGCATCACGTTCGTTAACCGCCATAAAGGTTACGGTCATGCGCGAGACGCTCAAAGTGCCGTTAGGTGTGCTACCTTTTTCTTCCTGTTCCCAAATACGCGCGCCACCGAAACCGGCACCGGCCAAGCGTGAAATCAGGATTTGTGCAGAAGAACGGCTGCGGGCCACACCGACGCTGATTTCACCGTTGTACACCACACCGGTAAAGCCTTTGCTGTTTAAGTTTTCCAGCTGCGTCACGGCATCGCCGTCGGACGGCAGCAACACGCGGAAGGTTTTATTCACCGCATTTTCGCCTTTTTTGGCCGAACGTTTTTCCACGCTGCGGCTGGCGGCATGCGGCCAACGGGTCAACAGGCCTTTGATGCGATGATAATCGTCTTCATCCATGGAAACGCTGGCGGTAGCAACGCATTGACGCGATGAGTTATCACCCTGTTCGACATTGGCCTGCATTGCCAGTTGAGAATCTGCACCTTTTTGCTGCGCTTCTTTTTCACGCTTGGCTTTTTCTTCACGTGCCTTTTTCTCTTTAGCCAGCTTTTCTTCCCGCTCTTTTTGTTTGCGTGCGGCAATGGCTTCTTCCGATTCAGGCTCCGGAATATCGGCATTGTTTTCCGGCACGCTAACCCACTCCGGCGCGCTGTTTTCAGACGGCGCAACAGGTTGCGGCTCCAAAGAAGCCGGACGTGCCAATTCGTGTGTTCCGCCTTCCAGCGGCGCCTTGGCTGCCTCAGGCTGTTTTTCTGTCATGCGGTGCGCCACCATTCCCCCGAATACGATGATATTAAGCGCGACCAACACAGCGAATAACCATTTCATTTTTGTTCTATCCAGTTGAGTAAGCCGTAAATGACGAGATTATCTACAATTTTGACTGTATTGTCCAAAACAAAAGCTTCCGGTAAGGCCTGCACTACTTTGGCCGCACCGCCACCGGTGATGATGACGTCAACTTTTTTTTCCGAGCCGGCTTTTTGTTTCAGACGGCCGTGCATCATTATCAGTGCACCGCACACCGCATCCATCATGCCGCTGGCCAAAGCATTGGATGTGGTCGTCGGGAAAGGATAGACCTTACCGATAGGGCGGTTGAGATTGGCGGTTTTCAGCGCCATCGCTTCTTTCATGAGATGAAAGCCGGGCATAATCGTGCCGCCGAGATAGTGATTGTCGTCAGTCAGCGCATCGGTGGTGACTGCTGTGCCGCAGCTTACCACCACGCAGGCGTTTTGACTGAAACGGCGGCTGCCCAAGGCATTGAACCAACGGTCGGAACCATGTTCAGCCGGATTGCGGTAATGATTGCGCACACCCAAGGCCTGCACCATTGACGGCAGCCATTCGATCGACCGGGACAATTGCTCCGCGACCAAGGCTTTTTTGGTTTCGCCACACACTGCGCATCCCACCACTTTCACCAGGCCGTCTGAACGCTCGCGCCATTCTTCACCCAAGCGGCTCAAATCGCGGTAAGGCGCGCGGCTCACTTCGCTGAACGCGCCGTTTTCCACCCATGCCCATTTCAGTTGGCTGTTGCCACCGTCAAGCAGCAGATAGCGTTCGTTGCGCACAATGGTTTGCGGCAGCGGATTATCATTCGGCCGCAAACTGATTTCGCCACTGACGATGGTTTTTTCACCTGTGTCGGTAGCCAAACGCAACGCGCCCTGCTCGTTTACACCCGATACCGTACCTTCATACACCGCCACGCCGTCCCGCAACAATATGACAGAACGGTTGTGGTCGCGGTTAGCGGCCTGATATTCGCCCAACATTGTATTGAAACCGCTTTGCGCAAAGGCTTCGAACGCCCTGTTTAATTCAGCCAGCAAGGCGCTCATCAATTGGTTAACCGTCGCACCGCGCTGTGAGGCTGTCTGAAACAAAGCCTGTACCGAAGCGGCGTTTTCTACTTCTTTGGGCAACACAAAGTTCACACCGATACCGACCACTGCAACCGTTTGCCCGCCGTTTCGCACGGTTTCGATGAGAATGCCGCCGAGCTTATCTCGCCCGACCACCAAATCATTCGGCCATTTGATTTCCGTGTTCAATCCTAATTTTGCCAAAGCACGGTGACAGGCCAACGCCGCAACCAAGGCCAACGCACTTAATTCGTGCTGCGGCTTCTCAAATGCCCAGCCGAAACTGAACATCAAGCATTCACCCAAACGATGCTGCCAACTGCGCCCCTGACGCCCGCGTCCTTTACTTTGAAAATGCGCCACACACAAAGCTTTGTGTGCTTTTTGTGCCGATTCGCGCGCCAAAGCCAATATTTCATCATTGCTGGAAACGCATTCGTGCTTTAAGGCCGTCTGAAAACCATAAACCTGTGCCAAACGTTGCAAAGCTTCGGCTTCAAACACCGCCAAACGCCGTACCAGTCGCCATTGCCCGTCGTGTTGGCGCAACAAACCGCGAATATGCGGCGGCATTTGCTGCCAAAATCCGTTGAGTTGTTGCGGCTTCACACCGGCCAAACGGCTCAATTGCGACACATGCTGCCGCAAGCCGTCTGAAAGCGCCGCCAATACCTGCCAATGCTGAGGCTTCATGCTGCTCATTTACCGGCTACCTCTGCGGCACGGATTTTCGCCAGTGTTTGCGTGGTGGACGTTTGGTGCAAAAACGGAATCGAATACACCTTGCCGCCACGCGCCAACGTTTCTTGCGAACCGACGATTTTGTCTACCGTCCAATCCCCGCCTTTAACCAAAATATCCGGCTTAACCAACTCAATCAAAGCAGCCGGCATATCGTCATCAAACCACGTCACCACGTCTACGCTGGCCAACGCTGCCGCTACCGCCGCACGATTTTCTAAAGGATTAATCGGGCGGTCGTCACCCTTGCCTTGACGGCGCACGGAACCATCAGTGTTTAAGGCCAAAATCATGGCCGCACCGGTTGCGCGTGCCTGCGCTAAATAGGTAACATGGCCGCGGTGCAAAATATCAAAACAGCCGTTGGTAAACACCAGCGGGCGCGGCAAAGCAGCCAAGCGTTCGACAAGCGCCTCAGGCGGGCAGATTTTTTGCTCAAAATCAGGTAAAGGCCATTCGGACATAATGCATTCCATCGTTTCATTCAGATTAAGGCTATAATACCGAAGCGCCGTGAAAAGGCAAAGCAAAAGGCCGTCTGAAAAGCTTTCAGACGGCCTTTTACGTGTGCTTTTGTGAATTTAATGTGACAAATAAAAAAACCTGCCTTTTAAAGGCAGGTTTTTTTATTTTTGGTCGGGGCGGTGGGATTCGAACTCACGACCCTCTGCTCCCAAAGCAGATGCGCTAACCAGGCTGCGCTACGCCCCGATATAGATGGGGTGGCTAATGGGGCTCGAACCCACGACAACCGGAATCACAATCCGGGGCTCTACCAACTGAGCTATAGCCACCGTAAACTTTTTGGCACGCCCGACAGGAATCGAACCTGTAACCCCCGACTTAGAAGGTCGGTGCTCTATCCGGTTGAGCTACGGGCGCTCATGCCGTTACGTGCTGAAAACTGGTGTGGTCGGGGCGGTGGGATTCGAACTCACGACCCTCTGCTCCCAAAGCAGATGCGCTAACCAGGCTGCGCTACGCCCCGACTGGAAGTGTCAGACTATACTGATTTTCGAAAATAACGTCAACCTTTACGGTTAACATTTTTTTAAAATTTCATTTATCTGATTATTTTTATTTAAAATTTAATTCCTGTCACCATTATTTTACCTCCTGTAAATATTCAGGCCGTCTGAAAAATAATCACCATAAAATTGAAGATAAATAATGCAAAAAGGGGCTTAAAAATGAGATAATTACCCGATTTTCCATTTTATCCCTTCCCTGGCAACGAGAGAGTAAACATGACTGCTCAATTAATTAACGGTAAAGAAGTTTCCCAACAGCGCTTGGCGGCAGTCGCCCAAGCAGTCGGACAACGCACAGCAGCCGGCTTGCGTACACCTTGTCTGGCCGTAGTTTTGGTCGGCGACGACCCCGCCAGCGCGGTTTATGTGCGCAACAAAAAAACTGCCTGTCAAAAATCAGGCATTGCTTCTTTATCTTACGAATTACCTGCCGAAGCCGCGCAAGACCAATTACTGAAACTGGTGGACGAATTAAACGCTAATCCTGAAGTGGACGGCATTTTGGTGCAACTGCCTTTGCCGAAACACATCGACAGCCAAGCTGTATTGGAGCGCATTTTGCCGCATAAAGACGTAGACGGCTTCCACCCTTACAACGTCGGCCGTTTAGCCGTAAAAATGCCGCTGATGCGCCCGTGTACTCCTAAAGGCGTGATGACGCTTCTTGAATCCTATCGCATTAATCCAAAAGGAAAAAAAGCCGTGATTGTCGGTGCATCCAACATCGTCGGCAGACCGCAGGCTTTGGAATTGCTGCTGGCACGCGCAACCGTTACCGTCTGCCACAGCGCAACGGAAAACCTGGCCGACGAAGTGGCACAAGCCGATATTTTGGTGGTGGGCGTGGGCATTCCGAACTTTGTCAAAGGCGAATGGGTAAAACCGGGTGCCGTAGTAATTGACGTGGGTATCAACCGTCTGGAAGACGGCAGCTTGTGCGGCGATGTGGAATTTGATGTCGCAAAAGAACGTGCAGCCATGATTACCCCTGTACCCGGCGGCGTCGGCCCTATGACGATTGCCACTCTTTTGGAAAACACCTTACACGCCGCTCAATTGCATGATTAAAGGTTGAACCACCACTCTCAATTTTCAATAAGCGCTTCATCACATTAAAAAGCCGTCTGAAAAATTTTTGCAAACCTTTCAGACGGCCTTTCAGTTATTGCTACTTTAATTTAGAAGAAGATTTCACGCCATGACAGACGGCGGATACCGCAGATTCGGCCGTCGACATCAAAGCTACTTCCTTTATTCGTCAACAACACACGGACTGCTTCCCGGCTGAAACATTTATTGTTCGGCACTTCAGTATCCGCGGCTTTCAACGGCTGATCGGTACCGGAACCGCCGCTGTCACCGTCACGCGTTACAGGCGAATCATTCCGCTTGGTCGAATCCATAAACGTGAAGCTGATAATGCCCGGCTGGCGCAAGCCTGCGTAAGAATAATCCTTGCCGGCCTGATTATCTTTAATAAACCGTACATAACCGCTGCGCTTGTCCGGCTGCCCGCCCGTTTCGGCATTGACGCCCAAAAGCATGGTCGAGCTGGCCGTAGCTGTTTCTGTCGTTTCAGGAATACACGGATCCCCGTTATTCGAGACTTTAGTAGTCTCGGTTTTATATTTTCGCGCCGTAATTACAGCGGTACGCAAAATCATTGTCGGCTTGACCACTACGCGCTCGCCGCCTGCGGACAAATCAATTTTCCAGCCTTTTTTACCTTCCGGCATCTTATTGCTGCTTAAGGTATAGGCATCGGTTTCGATCGTTTTCGCTTTATCCTCAGGATCGGGAATGCTGACCTTGCCGGAACTTAAAGTCTGCAACAACAAGTCAGCAGAATTTGCAGCAACAGCTTCGGCATTCAAATCGTCAAAAATACCGTAAACAGCCTGTTGGTCGGTATTATTGCGGTCATCTTGGTAAATATCGCTTCCCGTACCGAAAATCACTACATATTTATTGCGGGAACGGCGGGATACGGCAGGTGCGGCAGTAACCGGCTGCTTGGCATCGCCGGCATAAATGCGTGCAACTTTCCAATCGGCCGGTTTTTCCCCGCGCAAATCAAAGCGGTACATATTGCCGCCGTAATCGCCCGCATAGGCCGCATCAACCACGCCGTCAAAGTCGGTATCGACCAAAGTTGGAGCGGACAAGCCGCCTATGCCGTCTGAAACTTCGATTTTGCGGATCAACGAACCTGCCGCCGTACCGCCTGTTTTGCCGCTGTCGGCCTCCTGACCCAACATATCGTAAACATACAGCGCGGTTTCATTAGTTTTGCCTTCAACCTCGCCTTTTACGCGGTAGCCGCTGGACAAAAAGCCTGCGTAGCGTACATTTTCAGTCAGACTGACAGCACCGTCCGGACGCGCAACCGAGATACGGCCGATTTGCGGCGTGCCGACGGTATAACCCAATGTATTGCCTGCACCTTTTGCAGTTTCAAACAGCGGAACGCTGTACAAAACAGAAGTACCGTCCAAGCCTACCTTCGAATTATCAGAACGATCCACGCCGCCAATGTTCAGCGCATATGCACCACGGCCGCCCTGACCCATCGCGCCGAACAGGAAAGAACGTTGGCCGGTTTTGCTACTGTCGGAAGATTTGGCAGTGCGGCGCACGACGATACCGCCGTTGACCATATAGCGGTGCGGAATTTCCTTTCCGTATTTCTCATGCGCCACATCTTTCAGGTATTTGCCCATTGTTGTAGCATTGCCTGCATCGTCGTCGCGATCCATACCCGCCGGAATATAGCTGATTTTCAAATCATACGGATTCGTGCTGCTATTTTGACTGCGGAAAAGATGAACCATGCCGTCGTTGGCCGCCGTTACCAAAAATTCGTTACGGCCGTTGACTTGATCGCCGACGGTATGCAGCGAACTGTCGAGAATATCGCCCAAATTCCGGCGCACTGTTTCGCGCACGCGGTAAGGCTGGCTGTAGTTATTGGCAATGGCGGTATTTTTCAAACTATTGTCGTCGCCGCGTCGCGCCGTCCATTCCAACAGTACTTTTTTCCACTCCAACTGATCGGCCGGCGTACCGCCGCCGATACCGAAATCGGTATTGGTTTTGTCTTTATCCGTGAGACTGCCGATAAAATAATTTTTTTGTCCGTCGTTCAGAATGGTTTGGCGGTTACCAAACGAAGGTTCTCCGAATACTGCGGTATTGACCGAGCCGTTGGGATTGATTTGGTAAAATTTCAGACGGCTGCTCCAAGTACCGCTGTCAACCTCCACCACGCCTGCCGATGTCGACTGGCCGGGATTGGTAAGTGCGGGCGCAGTGCTGCCGGCACCCTCTATGGCAACCGGTGCATTGTCGGCTTCAATGTTGGCAAAGATTTTACTGAAGGCGCTGACCAAACCATCTGAATCAGTCGCATTAAAATACCCCCCGTTCAAAGAAGTCGCCGCACCGTGCTCCAAGTACGTCTTGCCGCGCTCACTGATTCCGCTGCCGAAGCCGACGGTAAAGGTTTCAATCAACTGCTTTTCATACCGGCTTTTGCCGCTGCTGTCTTTAGGGTCGGCGGCATCGCCATTCCAGCTTTTACCGGCTTTATCCAACCCCAAGGTTTTAAAATCCTTGGCAAGCAATTTATGGCTGAAAAAGCGCAAACCATTATTCTGATCCCAAAAAGTATCATAAGGCCCTCCCTGATCACGCGCACAATATCCTGCCTCCTGCGGCAGCCCGAAATAACCCTCATCATCCTCATCTTTCGGATAAGCGAAAGGGGTATGTGGCACATAAAGCGCACGGTCAGATTCGAAATCCGGAGCGCGGTTTACCCGCGAATTCCAGTCGCAACTCAAGTTGGCATCACCGTCGGACATCAGGACAATATAGTTTTTCTGACAACGGTACTGCGTTTGCCCGCGCATCAGCTTGGATACCTCGTAATAGCGGCGCGTGGTCGGCGTACCGCCTTTAGCCACCAAACGGCCGACATGCTGTTTGACCGTTTCGTGATTATCGGTATATCCGCTCATATCGGACGAGTTGTTCAGCGTTTGAAATCCCCAGTTGACCGAATCGGTATATTTGTCCAATACGGCATTAAGTGCGCTTTTGGTAACTTGCAAACGGCTGCGCCCCGCATCCGGAACCCGCTCCCTCATACTGCCCGAATCGTCAATCAGCAACATCACGTTCGGCTTAACGGCCACGCTGCTGCTTTTTCTCTCGTTCTGCAGATACAAAGGCACATCGGCAAACTGCTTATTTGCCGCCGCATCCGCAGCACCCAGCAACGCCAATGCAGACAATACGCAGCGGCTGATGATACGCTGCTTGATCAAAATCGGTTTATCGTTTGTTTTCATAATGTGTCGGCCTTATGAACGATAGTTTTAACAATATCGTTTTTGTTAGAAAATGCGTTGATTTTAGCATATTTAAATTACATCCCATGAGTGTTCCTGTTGATTTGGCTTGACTTATGACAAAAATGAAACAATCATGCCTTTTTCAGACTAGCAGATATGGTTAACTTTACCCCCAAGCAAAACGTGACCGTACGTTCTATTTGAAAGGCCGTCTGAAAACGTGGAATTTTTACGTAGGTTGGGGCGTGACCCAGCGATTTCTTAAATTTCACGGTTTTGTTGGGTTTGGCAACCCAACCTGCGGCGTTGCCAAAATTTCAAAGGCCGTCTGAAAACTCAAAATGCCGCGGGCTGGACTGGACACCCGCTGCACGCACAATTTTTGGATTTATGGCAGCCGATGGTTTTTAAAGGGATTGTGGTGGGTATGAATACCCACCCTGCCGCTTTTTCGGGTTGGGCAAACATTAGAATTTGCTCCGTTGATTCTTTTCATTATTTTCATGGCATTTGTGTGCGGGAAACGAAACGGCCGTTTATCCTTTTTTCCGTCATCCGCCCTTTTTTAGGCTTGAACGCAACGGCGTTTTCGCTTAGAATACATTGCTTCTACGGCATAAACGGAAATGCCTGAAAAAGCACGTAACGCATGTTCCCCATTGCGCAGCGTGTTTTTTTTTAACCGCATTTTGACGGCGGCGAATATACGGTTATTCGTCCAGGCAGTCTGAAAAAACATATTTAAACTTGCAGCGCGGGCAAATACCGTCCTAAAACGAAGGCCGTCTGAAAAGACGTAACTTTTCAGACGGCCTCATATCAAACATTTCAATCTCAGCAAGACAGGAATCCATCATGACGACTCCGGCACTTTTGGTTCTCGCCGACGGCAGCGTTTTCCGCGGCACATCAATCGGTTATCACGGTTCGACTTCGGGCGAAGTCGTGTTCAACACTTCCATGACCGGCTATCAGGAAATCCTGACCGACCCGTCTTACTGCAAACAAATCGTTACCCTCACCTATCCGCACATCGGCAACACGGGCGCGAACGGCGAAGATACGGAAAGCCGCACCGTTTACGCCGCCGG
The DNA here is from genome assembly GCF_042658245.1 of Neisseria weixii. Classification (NCBI taxonomy): domain Bacteria; kingdom Pseudomonadati; phylum Pseudomonadota; class Betaproteobacteria; order Neisseriales; family Neisseriaceae; genus Neisseria; species Neisseria weixii. The sequence goes on along the minus strand of NZ_JBHSPY010000004.1, from coordinate 114,452 downwards.
CCTGATTATCCGCGACCTGCCGCTTTTACACAGCAATTTCCGTGCCGCCGAAAGCCTGCAAGAGTATTTGGTACGCAACCAAACCGTTGCCATCGCCGACATCGATACCCGCCGCCTGACCCGCATTTTGCGTGATAAAGGTGCGCAAGCCGGTGCAATCTTGACCGGCACGGACGCCACCGAAGAAAAAGCGCAAGAATTGATTGCTGCGTTCGGCAGCATGGTGGGGAAGGATTTGGCTAAAGAAGTGACCTGTGCCGAAACCTACGAATGGACGGAAGGTGAATGGAAGCTGGGTCAAGGTTTTGCCACCCCAGAAAAACAGCCTTACCATGTGGTTGTTTATGATTTCGGCGTGAAAACCAATATCCTGCGCATGCTGGCTGAACGCGGCTGCCGCCTGACGGTCGTTCCGGCGCAAACCCCTGCGGCAGATGTGTTGGCCATGAATCCCGACGGCGTGTTCTTATCCAACGGCCCGGGCGACCCTGAGCCTTGCGACTACGCCATCAAAGCAACCCAAGAGATTTTGACCAGTAAAAAACCGGTATTCGGTATTTGCTTGGGTCACCAATTATTGGGCTTGGCAGTGGGTGGCAAAACCCGCAAAATGCCGTTCGGCCACCACGGCGCCAACCATCCGGTGCAAAACCTGGAAAACGGCCGCGTGATGATCACCAGCCAAAACCACGGTTTCGAAGTGGACGCAGACACGCTGCCTGAAAATGTGAAAGTGACCCACCGCTCATTGTTTGACGGCTCGCTGCAAGGCATTGAATTGACCGACCAAGCGGCATTCAGCTTCCAAGGCCACCCTGAAGCCGGCCCGGGCCCGCATGATGTGGCTTATCTGTTTGATAAATTTATCGACAGCTTGAAAACGGCTAAAGCGTAAAGCTGCGTGTTCAGACGGCCTCTAAATGGGATAAAAAAAGGCCGTCTGAAAAATAACAACCCCACCTCAAAATAAATATTAAAACCATTCTGATGGCGGCTTCACGCATATTCAAAGGCCGTCTGAAAAGCCCCTATTGCTTCAGACGGCATGTTCATCAAGAGGAGAAACGAACATCAAATCCCTGCTCGCACAAAAAGACATCGAATTCAGCTTGCGCCGCTACGGTATTGACGCGCTGAACTTCATGGCGCTCGGCCTGTTCGGCTCGCTGATTATCGGCCTGATTTTAAAAACCGTCGGCGGCTGGACAAACCTGCCTTGGCTGGTTGAAATCGGCGGCCAAGCGCAAGCCGGTATGGGGGCGGCCATCGGCGTGGGTGTGGCCTATGCCCTGAAAGCCCCGCCGCTGGTCTTATTCTCCGGCACCATCATCGGCTTGGCCGGTGCGGCACTGGGCGGGCCTGCCGGCTGCTTTATCGCAGTTGCCATCGGCACCGAAACCGGCAAACTGGTGAGCAAAACCACACCGGTTGACATCATCGCTACCCCCGCCGCTACCTTAATCAGCGGCATAGCCGCCTCCCAATTTGTCGGCCCCCTTATCGCCACCGCCATGGCCCAAACCGGCGCGCTGATTATGTGGGCAGTCGAATTGCAGCCTGTGCTGATGGGCATGGTTGTCGCGGTGTTGATGGGCATGATTCTGACCCTGCCCATTTCCAGCGCCGCCATTGCCATCTCCCTGTCACTCAGCGGCCTGGCGGCAGGCGCAGCCACCGTCGGCTGCTGCGCGCAAATGGTCGGTTTCGCCGTGATGGGTTTTAAAGAAAACCGCTGGTCTGGCTTACTCAGCCAAGGCTTGGGCACCAGTATGCTGCAAATGCCGAATATCGTGAAAAACCCGCTGATTTGGATTCCGCCCACACTCAGCGGCGCAATTTTAGGCCCTGTCGCCACCGTCGGCTTTCAAATGAGCAACATCCCCGGCGGCGCGGGTATGGGCACCAGCGGCTTAGTCGGCCAAGCCGGCACCATCAACGCCATGGGCAACGCCCCGACCGTTTGGCTGGGAATTGTGCTGCTGCATTTTGTACTACCTGCGGTTTTAACGCTCATCATCGCCGCGTTTATGCGCAAAAAAGGCTGGATTAAGGATGGGGATTTGAAGCTGGATGTTTGAAATTTCAGACGGCCTTGCTTTTGAATATCAAGGACAACACCGTAGGTTGGGTTGCCAAACCCAACAAAAATGATTGGGCTGAATTTAAAGTAATGATTTGTGGCGCATTGAATCTCAAATTCAAAACACCCAAGCAAATGAAACACAGGAACCGCCATGCGATACCGCCGCGCCTTTACCAGAGGCGGCTGTTTCTTCACCCTTGCCCTGCAAGACACGAAACAAGGTACGCTTGTGCGGCATATTGACGAATTAAGACAGGCATTTCATGCGGTTAAAAAAACGGCATCCTTTTGAAATCATTGCCGTATGCGTTTTACCCGAACACCTGCATTTATTGTCAGGCTGCCTGAAAACGACAGCGGCTGCCCGGTAAGGCTGCGTTTAATCAAAGCCAGATTTCCGCAAGCCATGCCGAAAACCGAAACCGCCTCCCGTCGCGCCTCCGCAAAAACGAACGCGGTATTTGGCAGCGGCATTATTGAAAACACGAAATCCGTGATGAGCGCGATTTGAATACACATATTGATTATATTCATTTCAATCCGTCAAACACGGATATGTAACACGCGTTGCAGATTGTCCGTATTCGTCGTTTCACCGGTATGTGGCAAACGGGATCTTGCCGAAAGATTGGGGGGCAACGGCGCGGAAATTGAAGGAAATCTTGGGGAGTAAAGGTAGATTGGGTTGTCAAACCCAACAAGACCGTTGAATTTTAAGAAATTGTTGGATCATGACCCAACCTACGCAGAAATCCAATGTTTTTTCAGACGGCCTTTGAAACTTCAGCAACACCGTAGGTTGGCTTGCCTAACCCAACGAAACCTTGAATTGAAGAAATTGTTGGGTCATGACCCAACCTGCGCTCAACTCATGAAATAAAGGAGGCTGCTGTAATGAAGTACCTTTTTACGTTTATTCCCTCATTGATACTTTGTGCTTGTACAGCTATCAATACGAAAACCCATACCGAGTGGATACAAAAAGCGGAAATATCATCAGGATCAATAAGTCTTGAAACCCGGCAGGGGAAAAAATTCATGTTTCAAAATAAAGCATTAAAATCAGAACAAGAAAAGTTTGCGGCCTTTACTCAAAAATACCAATCAAAAATTACAGGCAGCTCCCTGCAAGCATATACAGACAACACTGCATATGGTTTTCCAAAAGCTGAAATTCAATATTGGATTTTCCTGAATAAATCATTGCTCAATCCCAAAGAATTAGCAGATTTGCATCAACACTACCAAGCACAAGAAGAAGCCCCTGATAAAATATATGTCCGCTTTTATGCAAAAGATGGATACGTATTGGATTTACGCTATTTTAGTGGCACTTCCCCTTTGGATAACAAATATACCCTATCCCACCCGTTACCCATACAAATCAACGTTAAAGATAAACAGCCCGCACCGGTTGGCAATATGCTGATTATCGGATTTTTCCCATTCATCATGATGTATGGTTGCGCCACCGGTTCATGTATATAAATCGCGTTTTAGTCCTAACCTGTTTTCAGGCAGCCTGAAAAACATTACCCACATAAAAAATCAACTTAAGAAAAGAAAGACCCACTATGCCCAAACGTACCGACCTAAAATCCATCTTAATCATCGGCGCCGGCCCGATTGTCATCGGCCAAGCCTGCGAATTTGACTATTCGGGCGCTCAAGCCTGTAAAGCCTTGCGCGAAGAAGGCTATAAAGTCATTCTGGTGAACTCGAATCCGGCCACCATCATGACCGACCCCGATATGGCCGATGTGACCTACATTGAGCCGATTACTTGGCAGACGGTGGAAAAAATCATCGCCAAAGAGCGCCCTGACGCGGTATTGCCGACCATGGGCGGCCAAACGGCGCTGAACTGTGCGCTGGATTTGGCGCGCAACGGTGTGCTGGCGAAATACAATGTCGAATTGATTGGTGCAACCGAAGATGCCATCGACAAAGCCGAAGACCGCGGCCGCTTTAAAGAAGCAATGGCGAAAATCGGTTTGCATTGCCCGAAATCGTTTGTCTGCCACACCATGAACGAAGCCCTTGCGGCGCAAGAACAAGTCGGCTTCCCCACCCTAATCCGCCCGTCTTTCACCATGGGCGGTTCGGGTGGCGGCATTGCCTACAATAAAGACGAATTTCTGGCGATTTGCGAACGCGGTTTTGACGCTTCGCCCACGCATGAACTGCTGATTGAGCAATCGGTACTCGGCTGGAAAGAGTACGAAATGGAAGTGGTGCGCGACAAAAACGACAACTGCATCATCATCTGTTCGATTGAAAACTTCGACCCGATGGGCGTGCACACCGGCGACTCCATCACCGTTGCCCCTGCGCAAACGCTGACCGACAAAGAATACCAAATCATGCGTAATGCCTCTTTGGCGGTGTTGCGCGAAATCGGCGTGGACACCGGCGGCTCCAACGTTCAATTCGCCATCAATCCTAAAAACGGCGAAATGATTGTGATTGAGATGAACCCGCGCGTATCGCGTTCGTCTGCATTGGCTTCTAAGGCCACCGGCTTCCCGATTGCCAAAGTAGCGGCGAAATTGGCCGTAGGCTTTACTTTGGACGAATTGCAAAACGACATCACCGGCGGCCGCACGCCTGCATCGTTTGAGCCGTCAATCGACTATGTGATTACCAAAATCCCGCGCTTTGCCTTTGAAAAATTCCCCGCCGCCGACGACCGCCTGACCACGCAGATGAAATCCGTAGGCGAAGTGATGGCGATGGGGCGCACCATTCAAGAATCGTTCCAAAAAGCCTTGCGCGGCCTGGAAACGGGTTTGTGCGGTTTTAATCCGCGCTCGGCCGACAAATCGGAAATCCGCCGCGAATTGGCAAATCCCGGCTCTGAACGTATGCTGTTTGTGGCCGATGCCTTCCGCGCCGGTTTCACCATCGCCGAAATCCACGAAATCTGCGCCATCGACCCTTGGTTCTTGGCTCAAATCGAAAACTTGGTGCAAGAAGAGCAAAAAGTTTCAGACGGCCGTTTGGCTGATTTGGACTACGCCGCCCTACGCCGTCTGAAACGCAAAGGCTTCTCCGACAAACGCTTGGCGCAATTATTAAACATCAGCGAAAAAGAAGTGCGCGAACACCGCTATGCCTTGAACCTGCATCCGGTGTACAAACGTGTCGACACCTGCGCGGCCGAATTTGCCACCGACACCGCTTACCTGTATTCGACTTACGAAGAAGAATGCGAAGCGCGCCCGAGTGGCCGCAAAAAAGTGATGATTCTCGGCGGCGGCCCGAACCGCATCGGCCAAGGTATTGAGTTTGACTACTGCTGCGTACACGCCGCTCTGTCGCTGCGCGAATCGGGTTTTGAAACCATCATGGTCAACTGTAACCCCGAAACAGTTTCCACCGATTTTGACACTTCCGACCGCCTGTATTTTGAGCCGCTGACTTTGGAAGACGTGTTGGAAATCGTGCGCAAAGAAAACCCGTGGGGCGTGATTGTGCATTACGGCGGCCAAACCCCGCTGAAACTGGCCAATGCCTTGGTGGAAAACGGCGTAAACATCATCGGCACATCCGCCGACAGCATTGATGCCGCCGAAGACCGCGAACGCTTCCAAAAAGTGCTCAACGAGCTCGGCCTGCGCCAACCGCCGAACCGCACCGCACGCAACGAAGAAGAAGCCCTTGTTTTAGCGGAAGAAATCGGCTATCCGCTGGTGGTACGCCCGTCTTACGTATTGGGCGGCCGCGCCATGCAGGTGGTGCATACCCAAGAACAATTGAAAACCTATATGCGCGAAGCCGTACAGGTTTCCGAAGACAGCCCCGTACTGCTCGACTTCTTCCTGAACAACGCGATTGAAGTAGACGTGGACTGCGTTTCAGACGGCATCAATGTCGTCATCGGCGGCATCATGCAGCACGTTGAACAGGCCGGCATCCATTCGGGCGACTCAGGCTGCTCATTGCCGCCTTATTCGTTGAGCCAAGACATTCAAGACGAAATCCGCCGCCAAACCAAAGCCATGGCCTACGCGCTGAACGTAGTCGGTCTGATGAACGTACAGTTCGCCGTGCAGGACGGCGTGGTGTTCGTCTTGGAAGTGAACCCGCGCGCCTCGCGTACCGTGCCGTTCGTTTCCAAAGCCACTTCCGTGCCGCTCGCCAAAGTCGGCGCGCGCGCCATGGCAGGTATTTCGCTGAAAGAGCAAGGTGTTGAAAAAGAAGTGATTCCCGACTTCTACGCCGTCAAAGAAGCCGTCTTCCCCTTCATCAAATTCCCCGGTGTGGACACCATCTTAGGCCCTGAAATGCGCTCAACTGGCGAAGTGATGGGCGTGGGCGCGAGCTTCGGCGAAGCCTACTACAAAGCGCAGCAGGGCGCAGGCGAACGCTTACCGGACAGCGGCAAAGTCTTCTTGGCCGTGCGCGACGAAGACAAACCGCTGCTGACCAAAACCGCAGAAAACTTCCAAGCCTTGGGCTACGAAATCATCGCCACACGCGGCACCGCAGCCTACTTGAAAGAACAAGGCATTGAAGTCGGCGTGGTGAACAAAGTGCTGGAAGGCCGTCCGCACATCGTTGACGCCATCAAAAACGGCGAAATCGCCTTGGTGGTGAACACCGTGGCCAGCGATCCGCAATCGGTTGCCGACAGCCACAGCATCCGCCGCACCTCCCTGACCCAACGCGTGCCGCAATACACCACCATCGCCGGTGGCGAAGCCATGAGCGAAGGCGCTAAAAGCCGCGATCACTTGGGTGTGTACAGCGTACAGGAATTACATGGCCGTCTGAAAAAATAAGGTAGTGGTTGGATGATAAAAGGCCGTCTGAAAAACATTTCTGCTTTTCAGACGGCCTTTTTTTGTCGGCAAACCGAATTTTTAAAATCATGGAAATATCCCCCCAACCCACACCAAACCCCTTATAAAAACAACACAATTCCGCTACAATAACGCATTACGATTTTTTCAGACGGCCTACCAAGCAAAAGGCCGTCTGAAACCCAATTACACCATATAAATCCGAGAACAAACATGACCGATTACAGCAAAACCGTCAACCTGCTTGAAAGCCCGTTCCCAATGCGCGGCAATCTGGCCAAACGCGAACCTGCATGGCTTAAAAGCTGGTACGAACAAAAACGCTACCAAAAATTGCGCGACAAAACCAAAGGTCGCCCGAAATTCGTTCTGCACGATGGCCCGCCGTATGCCAACGGTGACATCCACATCGGTCATGCCGTCAACAAAATTCTGAAAGACATCATCATCCGCAGCAAGACCCAAGCCGGTTTCGATGCGCCTTATGTGCCCGGCTGGGACTGCCACGGCCTGCCGATTGAAGTGATGGTGGAAAAACTGCACGGCAAAGACATGCCTAAAGCACGTTTCCGCGAATTGTGCCGCGAATATGCCGCCGAACAAATCGCCCGCCAGAAAAAAGACTTCATCCGCTTGGGCGTATTGGGTGATTGGGACAATCCTTACCTGACCATGGATTTCCAAACCGAAGCCGACACCGTGCGCACTTTGGGTGAAATCTACAAAGCCGGTTATCTGTACCGCGGTGCCAAACCGGTGCAATTCTGTTTGGATTGCGGCTCATCATTGGCCGAAGCCGAAGTAGAATACAAAGACAAAATTTCCCCTGCCATCGATGTGGCTTATCTGTTTAAAGACAACGCAGCATTGGCCAAAGCCTTCGGCGTGAACAGTATTGACGGCGAAGCCTTCGCCGTGATTTGGACCACCACTCCGTGGACGCTGCCGGCGAGCCAAGCGATTTCTGCCGGCGCAGAAGTCGTGTACCAACTGATTGCCACCGACAAAGGCCATTTGGTCTTGGCCAAAGATTTGGCGGAAGACGCGCTGAAACGCTACGGCCTTTCAGACGGCATAACCGTCGTGGCCGAAACCACCGGCGCGCATTTGGAAAACCTGCATTTGAATCATCCGTTTATCGGCCGCGACATTCTGATGCTCAACGGCGCCCACGTGACCACCGATGCCGGCACGGGCTTGGTACACACCGCCCCTGCCCACGGTTTGGAAGACTACACCGTCTGCAACCAATACGGCATCGAGCTGTATAACCCTGTCAACGGCGAAGGCCGCTACATCGGCGAAGTGCCGCGTGTGGCCGGGCTGACCGTCTGGGAAGCCAATCCGGTGATTATCGAGTGGCTGCAAGAAAACAACCGTTTATTGTGCAACACCAAGCTGGAACACAGCTACGCCCACTGCTGGCGCCACAAAACCCCGCTGATTTACCGCGCCACCGGCCAATGGTTTATCGGCATGGACAAACCGGGTGCCGACGGCAAAACCTTGCGCGGCAATGCCATGAAAGCGGTGGACGACACCGAATTTTTCCCGTCATGGGGCCGTGCGCGTTTGCAGGCAATGATTGAAGGCCGTCCGGACTGGGTGATTTCGCGACAACGCTACTGGGGCACACCGATGACTTTCTTTGTGCACAAAGAAAGCGGCGAATTGCACCCGAATTCGGCCGAATTGCTGGAACAAGTGACGCAACGCATTGAAGCAACAGGCATTGAAGCTTGGTTTTCGCTGGATAAAAGCGAATTGCTGAGCGCGGAAGATTGCGGGCAATACGACAAACTGACCGACACGATGGATGTCTGGTTCGATTCAGGCTCAACCCACTATTCCGTATTAAAACAACGCGAAGAATTGGCGTGGCCGGCGGATTTGTATCTGGAAGGCAACGACCAGCACCGCGGCTGGTTCCAATCGTCTATGCTCACCGGCTGCGCCGCCATGGGTCGTGCACCTTACAAGCAATTACTGACCCACGGTTTCGTGGTCGATCAAAACGGCCGAAAGATGTCGAAATCCATCGGCAACGTAGTCGCGCCGCAAGAAGTGTACAACGAATTCGGCGCCGACATTCTTCGCTTGTGGGCTGCTTCCACCGATTATTCAGGCGAACTGGCGATTTCCAAAGAAATCCTCAAACGCGTGACCGAAAGCTACCGCCGCATCCGCAATACTTTGAGCTTCCTGTTTGCCAATTTGTCGGATTTCAACCCGTTTGAACACACCGTACCGCAAGACCAAATGGTCGAGCTTGACCGCTATGCACTGATTTTGGCGCGCCAACTGCAAGAACGCGTGGCCGGCGATTACTACCCGCGCTATGCCTTCCACTTTGCCGTGAAAGACATGGTGTCGTTCTGCTCGGAAGACTTGGGCGCGTTCTACTTGGATATTTTGAAAGACCGCCTGTACACCACCCAAGCCGACAGCCACGCCCGCCGCAGCGCGCAAACCGCCCTGTACCACATCACCCGCAGCCTGGTGCTGCTGATTGCGCCGGTATTGTGTTTCACCGGTGAAGAAGCTTGGGACATCATCGGCGGCGGCGAAGAAGACAGCGTCTTGTTCCACACATGGCACGAATTCCCGCCGATTAACGAAAAAGCCGAAGCCGAAATCGTGAAAAAGTGGGCGGCCGTGCGCGAAGTGCGCGAAGCCGTCACCGCTGCGATTGAGCCGCTGCGTACCGACAAAACCGTCGGTTCTTCACTGCAAGCCGAAGTCGACATTCACGCACCGGAAACATTGGCAGGCTATCTGAAAGCCTTGGGCGAAGAATTGCGCTTTGCCCTGCTGGTTTCCAAAGCCAACGTGCACAAAGCCGACGAGTTGAGCGTGACCGCCCAAGCCAGCAACGGCGAAAAATGCGAACGCTGCTGGCACTACACTGACGACATCGGCAGCGTAGCAGGCCATGCCACCGTGTGCAAACGCTGCGCCGATAATGTCGATGGCAAAGGCGAAGAGCGGTATTACGCTTAACGCCTGCCAACAATTAATTTAAAACAATTAATTTAACCGGCAAATAAACCAAAGGCCGTCTGAAAAATATTTGTTTCAGACGGCCTTTCGATTAAAACGTCTTGCCCAATTCAATAAACATACGGCTTTTACCGTATTCGTAGAATTTATCGTTGCTCAGGTTTTTGTGATGCGACACCGTCAGCCTAGGGGTAATGCCTTTGAAATGCACTCCACGATGCCACAGCGACAAGGTTGCACCCAATTCCTTATCCTGCCGTTTGTCGCCATTGCTGAAAAAGCTTGCATCATCATAATTCCGTTTGGCAGCATTCAGTTGCAGACGGCTCGACAAACCGCCCTGCCATTCCTGCCCCCATGCCACACGCAAGCCATAACGGCTGAAGCTTTCCGACTCATCATCTTTATTGCGTTCGCGATACCAATCCGCACCTGCCAGCCAATATTGGCGGGCATTGGCATAATACACCAGTGAGGTGCTGAACAAACGGCTTTGGTTATCCGAATCCGCACGGCGGGTATTTTTCAGACGGCCAAATTCCGCCGCCGTTAAGGTTTGGATTTTCGGCGTATGCCAGCGGTTCCAATGCAGACGCACACCGCCGGTGTAAGTATAAGGGTCGTTGCCGTAAAAACGCCGCTCGAGAAAAGGCGTCACTCCCGCATCGGTACGCTGGTCGGCATGACCGATTCCGGCAGATACCCGGCCTATTAAATCGTTATAAGTGGTGTGGTTGGGATAAACTTTACCGTACACATCCGCGCCGGCCGTGGCATACCAACCTTTAGGCAGCGACCATTTTTTTTCGGTGCCGGCTTGATAATTGACGGCGGCCGCATCAATCGGCGCATTGAATGTCCATCCGCGGAAACAATCGTCATCAGGTTGGATTTGTCTGGCCGCGACGCATTGCTCCTCCCCCAACTGCCCGCCCAAACGGCGTTGACGTGGTGCCTGATTGATATTCTGCTCGCGGGTAATGTTCAGCGATGCATTAAACTGCCACGAATCGCGATCACGCAAAGCCTTGCGGTAGGCTTTGATTTCATTTTTCACCGCTTCAGGCATGTCTTCGCTCTGCAAACGGTCGAATTGATCGGCTGCCGCTTCGTTCTGCTTATCTTCAAACAAGGCTTTGGCCAACTGTAAGCGCACCATCGGCGCATTCGGATTGTCGGCAATAAATTCACGGTACACGCTCACCGCTTCCCCCGCCTTACCTTCGCCCTGCGCCAACAAACCGCGCGCATAACGCGCCATAGGCTGATCGTGTTGCGGCCACTTCTCATAAATCGGCAACACTGCCTTGATACCGGCAATATTCTGTGCCACCACCGCCGAATACATTGCACGCTCCAGCAATTCCGTATTGGCCAATAATATTTCCTCATCGACCTGCAATACTTTTTCAGACGGCTTGGCTGCTTCTTTCACATGCACAGGAATTTCCGGCGTTTGCGGCTCTGCCACATTGATTTTTAATTCCACTTCCGTCCGCGGTTCAGACGGCCTGACCGCATCCGCCGCAAATCCCGCCGCAGGAAACAGCAGCCAACTCAACATTATTGTTTTTTTCATAATTTAAACCAACACTTCCCCAAATACTGCCATATATTTACGCCAAGTATACCTCATCTTCAGACAAACAGGCCGTCTGAAACTTTTTCAGACGGCCTGTCTTCAGCTTAAAGGTTATTGGCGCTTCGCACCGTAGCCACCGATCAACTGCTCGGTATCGGCCGCATTCTTCAGGCCGTAAGTACCGCCGATTTCAGCAGCATTGGCACCGTAGAATTTACCGTTTAAATCACCGCTTAAGCCGTTAGTGGTTTTTGCATTGCCTACAAAGTGGTTAGCATTGCCCCAGGCAGCAGTACCTTTGATATTGTAGCCAGCTGCAGCGGTACTGGTACGTACGCTGTTATTCAGACTGTGAACCTGAGAGTTCAAGGTTTCAAAACGTACGCCTTTTTTAGCAAAATCAACCACAGCTTTGACATCAGCAGTTAACTGACGCTGTTTTCCACCTTCAACCAAATAGGCAGTAGTCAAACCGTTATACGTTGCTGTACCGTTGGCTGGCAGGCTGCCGAATACGGTTTCATCACCTAAGGTTTGATATCCATGAATCACGCCATTTTTCGGGTCGGTGTGATACGCAAAAGTTTGATAAGTCCAACCAGCCGCCGCCGGATCGTGCATCACAATACGGGCACCGTCAGAGAACTGTACAATATATACACCGTCGAATTTTTTATCAAACACCAAACCGTTTTTATCTTTTTTGATGTAGGCAATTCCATCAACTGAACTTTCCACACCGTTAGCCAATTGGGGACGTGCTGTCATGTAAGCATCGTAAAGCGGCTGCCATTTGGCAATTTCCTTTTGGGCTGCTTGACGTGCTGCCTCATCTTTTGCTGATTCCAGTGCTTTTTTGGCTGATTCGATTGCTTGATAAGCTTCTTCAATTGAGGCATCGAAACTTGCCGTACCGGTAGCAAATTTACTGCCTTTAGGCAAACCGGCATGTGTACTGACGTCAGATTTCGAAATACCGCCGGAATAGGCCTTGGCAATCATTGAATATGGCGTAGTAAAATTAACAGTAGTAGCGTTACCCGCAGCTGTGCTGTTATTAATCACCACTCCGTCCAACTTCACTTCTTGATTGGCATTCGACGCCAAAGAGCTAATCAAACCGCCTTGATTGGTCGTAAAATCATTTTGACCATCGATTTTACGCAATTGAATGTTCGGGTTGTTTTGTTGTGCTGCGGCTGATTCGATAAAATCGGTGTGCAGCGGAGTCGGCAGGTTGAGCGCAGCCAACGGGCTATGGTCGGTTACCAATTGCGCAGACAGCTTGTCGAGTTTGGACTTCTCAGCTGTAGTAATCAATGTTTTCTGCTGTTCATTCAAAGCATTGAACGCTTGCTGTGCTTCAGTCAAGGCTTTCTCTTCCTCAGCAGTGTCGACATCCTTGGCTGAGTCGGGTAAAGCTGAAATTTTCTTCTTTAATATATCTACTGCCGCATCTGCTTCCTGAATCACCGCTCCATCAGAAGACTTACTTCCTTCCGCCGCTGTTTTCACAGCTTCTGCCACTGCTTTGAGCTTATCCAAAGTCTCTTATACCGACCAGCTGTTTAGAAGCATCAGAAAGGCTGTTATAAGCGTTAATAACGGCAGCCACTGCCTCGGCATCGGCAGCAGTAAGCTCTTCTACTGGCTTCAACGCAGCAGCTTTGCCAATCACGCTGCGCGCACTGGTGGCATATTTACCAATTCCGTACTAGGTGAGCTACCGCCGCCACCGCAAGCCGACAACAACGCCGCACTAACAGCAGTAAATAAAATGGTTTTAATCCTGATATTTTTCAACATGAAAACTCCCTGTAATGGTATCTTTAAAAAAGGGTTAGCCTGTGAGCGTACTTATTTTCCAAGCTGATTGTTATGCATAAAAAATAAACAATTTGAAATATTTTTTTACATTTCATAAAGAACTTTTTTCTCATTCTTTGATTTTTGTTTTACTTATACGACAACAATATTAGTCATAAGATGCTCCATAATCAAATTTACTGGGATTTTAAATATTTATTTATCTCAAAACGGATTTTCCAACCTACAGATTACGCATTTTCTTGCTTCATCCTCCCTGTTTCAGACGCATTGATTTTGCCCACCTTAGCTTTACTTTCGGGTAAAATACTCTCTTTTACCGACTTCAGGCCTTCTGAAAACATGAGTTCTAAAATTCCTTATCTTCTGCTGGCTTTGGCGGCAATCATACTGGACCAAATCAGTAAATTTTGGACACTGGCGAATTTCCGCTATCAGGAACGCTTCAATATCATTCCCGATTTTTTCGATTGGACACTGGTATTCAATCCGGGGGCGGCGTTCAGCTTTTTGGCCGATCAGGGGGGCTGGCAGAAATATTTCTTTTTAACGCTGGCTCTGGTCATCATCGGCTACTTGTGGCGCGGCATTGTGAAAAACGATTTTGCGCGCTGGGGAAAAATCGGTGCGGCGATGATTATCGGCGGCGCAATCGGCAACGCCATCGACCGTGTGATTCACGGCCATGTGGTTGATTTTCTACTGTTTTATTGGCAAGATTGGCATTATCCTGCGTTTAACATTGCCGACAGTTTTATCTGCGTGGGCGCGGTATTGTTAATATTAGATGGCTTTTCAAGCAAACATAAAAAGGATACTGCGGCAGAGAATCAGGCCGTCTGAAACTGAATTTTTCGGAATACACACATGACAAACAAAACCATTATGCTGGCCAATCCGCGCGGCTTCTGTGCCGGCGTTGACCGCGCTATTGAAATCGTAGAGCGGGCGCTGGAAGAATACGGCGCGCCGATTTATGTGCGCCATGAAGTCGTGCATAATAAATTCGTGGTCGATAACCTGCGTGACAAAGGCGCAATTTTTATTGAAGAATTATCGGAAGTACCGGCCGGTGCCACGCTGATTTATTCAGCGCACGGTGTCTCGAAGGCCGTGCAGGGCGAAGCGGTTGCGCGCGGTTTCCGTGTGTTTGATGCCACTTGCCCGCTGGTTACGAAAGTGCATAAAGAAGTGGCGCGGCTGGATGAGCAGGATTATCAAATCATCATGATCGGCCACAAAGGCCATGTCGAAGTGGAAGGTACGATGGGGCAACTGCCACCCGGCAAAATGCTGCTGGTCGAAACGGTCGAAGATGTGGCCTTGCTGGAAGTGGCCAACCCCGACAAGCTGGCTTATGTAAGTCAAACGACTTTATCGGTGGACGAAACGAAAGACATCATCGAAGCACTGAATACGCGTTTCCCCAACATCCGCAACCCGCACAAAGAAGATATTTGCTATGCCACCACCAACCGTCAAAAAGCGGTGAAAGATTTGGCAGCCGAATGCGATATTGTGATTGTGGTCGGTTCGCCTAATTCATCGAACAGTAACCGTTTACGCGAAGTGGCGGCGGTGCGCGGCGTAGATGCATATATGGTTGACAACGCCAGCTATCTGCAGAAAGAATGGTTCAACGGCAAAACCAAAGTCGGCGTGACAGCAGGTGCATCGGCGCCGGAAGTGTTGGTGCAGGAAGTCTTGCAAACCATCCAATCTTGGGGACATGACACCGTGCATGAAGGCGAAGGCACCGAAGAAAGCATTGTGTTTGTACTACCGAAAGAATTGCGTCGCGAAGGCGAAAACAAGCAGATTTTGAATAAGGGTTAATTTATTTTTAGAATAACAAAGGCCGTCTGAAAGATTATCTTTCAGACGGCCTTTGTTACCTCTTTGTTACCTTCGGTATGTTATTGATTCGTTTATTTCAATAAATCCGACAAACTATCATCTTCAACCGCTTCGACACTGTAACGCTCTTCTGCCCACTCGCCTAAATCAATCAGCTTGCAACGACGGCTGCAAAACGGACGGTATTTGCTTTCACTGCTCCAAATAACCGACGTTTGGCAGGTCGGGCATTTAACGATGGTGATGTGCTCATTCATATTCAGACTGCCTTAAGTGTGTGCAGATAATAACGATGCAAACGCTGGATTTTTTCAGCTAAATTGTTCAGACTGCCGTCATTTTTAACCACATCATCAGCATGCAGCAACCGTTCGCGACGTGGTGCTTGGCTAGCCATAATACGGCGG
Organism: Neisseria weixii; assembly: GCF_042658245.1. Lineage (NCBI taxonomy): Bacteria > Pseudomonadati > Pseudomonadota > Betaproteobacteria > Neisseriales > Neisseriaceae > Neisseria > Neisseria weixii. The sequence goes on along the minus strand of NZ_JBHSPY010000004.1, from coordinate 98,891 downwards.
ATTTCATCTTCGCTCAAGCCGCTACGCTGTTTGACACGCTCGATTTGGGTGGCTTCATCCACATCTATTACCAACACGCGTTGCACCAAAGCAAGAAACGGCGGCTTTTCCACCAACAGCGGCACATCGATGATACCGTAAATTTTATCCGGATACTGCGCTTGTTGCAGGCGGATTTCTGCCAATATCAGCGGAAATATCAAAGCTTCAAGTATGGCTTTGGTTTGAGACCGTCTGAACACTTCATCACGCAACGCAGCACGATTCAGACGACCTTCACTTTCAAATACATGCTCACCAATGGTTTCACGGATGGCAGGCAGTACTTTACCATTATCTGCCGTCAGGCTGCGGCTAAGTGCATCAGCATCAATATGCGGTACACACAGCGCGACGAATTCTGCGGCAGCTTGCGACTTTCCACTGCCGATACCGCCTGTCAATCCCACCCAAACCGTCATTTAAAATCCTGATTTCATTAGCCACCATTGAATCAATTGGTGAATCGGTTCACTGGCAATGAAAATAACCCATCCTGCCACCGCCAAGCTTGGGCCGAACGCAAATTGCTGCCCTTTGCCGACACGTGATAAAAGCGCGACGATAATGCCGATTAAGGCCGCCATAAACACCAATACCGGCAACACCCCGACACCCAGCCATGCACCCAGTGCAGCCAATAATTTAAAGTCGCCGCCACCCATGCCGATTTTGCCGGTTAAGAGTTTATAGACATAACACAGCAGCCACAAACTCATATAACCGCAAACCGCGCCCAGCACCGCTGATTGCAGCGTGGTAAATGCGCCGTTGAAGTTATACAGCAAGCCCAACCACACCAGCGACAAGGTCAGAGAATCGGGCAGATATTGGGTATCGTAGTCGATAAAGGTCAGTGCAATCAGCATAGCGGTGAAAATCAAGCCGCCAAACGTCAACCACGACCAGCCGTATTGCCACGCTACCACACTGAATAAAACGCCCGTGAGCAATTCCACTAAGGGATAACGGATACTGATGGGTGTTTTGCACGAACTGCATTTACCGCCCAACAGCAAATAACTGACAATCGGAATATTCTGCCAGGCCTTCACCGGTGCGTGACATTTCGGACAGCGCGAATCCGGTTTCGACAACGTAAACGGTGCTTCTTCTTCGGCTGTTAGCGGCAAATTTAAATGTTCTTTAGCAAATTGCGTCCAGCCCCGCTCCATCATTACCGGAACGCGGTAAATGACCACATTCAAAAAACTGCCGATCAACAAACCGAAAATCACAGTCAAAGGTAGAACAAATGGTGCTAATTGATTCCAAATTTCCAACATCTTAGCCCACCACGTTGCCCAAGTTGAACAAAGGCAGGTACATGGCCACCAGTAATATACCGATTAACGAACCCAACACCACCATGATAATCGGCTCCATCAATGACGATAATTGGGCAACGGCATTGTCGACTTCGTCTTCATAAAACTCAGCCGCTTTGTTCAACATATCGTCTAAAGAACCTGATTCCTCACCAATGGCGGCCATCTGAATCACCATATTGGGGAACATTTCGGTTGTCTGCATACTGGAAGTCAGCGACAAACCTTGTGTGACTTTGGCACGGATGTCTTGTGTGGCTTCTTCGTAAAGAATATTGCCGGACGCACCTGCCACCGACTCCAATACTTCTACCAGCGGCACACCCGCGGCAAACAAGGTGGAAGTGGTGCGCGACCAGCGTGCAATCGTGGCCTTTTTCACAATCGAACCGAAAATTGGCAGCTTGAGCAACATGGCATCAACACGTTTTTGAAAAGCCGGTGATTTTTGGCGCAGCTTGTAAAGACCGAAAATCATCAGAATCAGGACGATAATCATGATCCAACCGTACGCGACAAAAAAGTCGGAAATATTCATCACAACTTGGGTCAGCCACGGCAGTTCCGCGCCCATGCCGCTGTATACTTCTTTAAAGGCAGGCAGTACAAACATCATCATCACAAACATCAACACCACAGCCACCACCACAATCGAAATCGGATAGGTAAGTGCAGATTTGACTTTTTTCTTAATGGCTTGCGTTTTCTCTTTATATACTGCCAATTTATCCAACAAGCCTTCCAATACACCGCCGGTTTCGCCTGCCGCCACCAAATTACAGTAGAAACGGTCGAAATATTTAGGGTGTTTGGCAAAAGCTTTACCTAATGCACTCCCCTGCTCGACATCGGCACGGATTTGCATCAGCATCTGCGTCATGGAAGGATTAGAATGGCCACGCGCCACGATTTCAAAAGCCTGCATCAAAGGCAGACCGGCTTTCATCATGGTCGCCAATTGACGGGTAAATACGGTGATGTCTTCTTGCGTAATGCGGCGCTTGCGTACTGCTTTCACCTTACTGATACGCAACGGGCGGATACCGCGACGCTGAAGCTTTTTACGCGCTTCTTCTTCGTCTTTCGCCACCACTTCACCACGAACCACTTGATCAGTATTGGTATTTTTACCTTCAAATGTAAAACGTTTACCTTTGCTCTTTTGGGCGAACAAGCCCTTTTTTTGCTCTTCTTGAGCCATAATTTAATTACCCCTTAATTTCATATGAGAAAAAATGAGAAACACAATTCCCCTTGCTTTTCCCATTCTTAAAAATTAGTCATTGGTGTGAGCCGTTACTTCTTCCAACGAAGTTAAACCCTGCATCACTTTCAATAGACCTGCACGGCGCAAATCCACCATACCTTCTTGATAAGCCATGTTTTGAATATCGACTTCCGTACCGTTATTCATAATGACACGCTGCATTTCTTCGGTAATCGGCATTACTTCATACACGCCGACACGACCTTTGAAACCCTTGCCACGACAACTGTCGCAACCGACAGGGCGGTACATTTGCCAATCTTTGGCCAAATCTTCATCGGTAAAACCGGCTTTTTTCAATGCCGGCACCGGCGGGCGCTCAATCGCTTTTTTGCAGTTTGGACACAAGCGACGCAACAAACGCTGCGCCATAATCAAACTCACCGAGCTGGCGATATTAAATGGCGCCACCCCCATATTCAACATACGCGACAAAGTTGCCGGTGCATTATTGGTATGCAATGTCGAGAACACCATATGGCCGGTTTGCGCCGCTTTAATCGCAATATCTGCAGTTTCCAAGTCACGAATCTCACCGACCATAATGATATCCGGATCCTGACGCAGGAAAGATTTCAGCGCGGCCGCAAAGGTCAGACCCTGTTTGTCATTGACGTTGACCTGATTAATCCCCGGCAAGTTGATCTCGGCAGGGTCTTCTGCCGTGGAAATATTCACATCTTCGGTATTTAGAATATTTAAACAGGTATAAAGCGAAACAGTTTTACCCGAGCCGGTAGGGCCGGTCACCAGCACCATACCGTAAGGGCGATGAATAGCTTCAAGCAGCATTTCTTTTTGGAATGGCTCAAAGCCCAATTGGTCGATATTCAATGTAGTGGCATCCGAATTCAGGATACGCATTACCACTTTTTCACCGAACAAAGTCGGCAAGGTGCTCACACGGAAGTCAATCGGACGGCCATGTTTATGAAAAGCAATCTGAATACGGCCGTCTTGCGGTACACGTTTTTCAGAGATATCCAAACGCGCCATCACTTTAATACGCGATGCCAACTGGCCGCGCACGGCAACTGGCGGCTGTACCACTTCACGCAACTGTCCATCAACACGGAAACGCACGCGTGCCATTTGTTCGTAAAATTCAAAATGGATATCCGATGCGCCGGCATTCAAGGCATCAGACAATGTTTTATGAATAAAACGCGGAATCGGGCCGTCTTCCGCTTCTTCATTGTCGATATACAGCGCTTGCGATGGTTGGGAAGATTCCTGCTCTTGGGTGATTTCTTTCAAAATGGTGGTCGAGCGTTGACCAATCCATTCCAGCAAAGAACTTAACTGGTCATGCGGCACCACCACCAAATCAACGGAAATACCTAAAGAAAAAGCGATTTTTTGGAAATTTTGAATCTGGGTCGGATCAGACACCGCCAAATAAACCTTACGGCCTCGGCGGAAAATCGGCACACATCGGTTTTGCACCATCTGCTCTTCAGTCAAAACATCCGTCAACACATGACTGCGCGGATAATGATGCAAATCCAGTAAAGGATAGCTGAACACACGCGCCACCAGCTCACCAAGGGCTTTGGGAGAAATCACACCATCATCAAAAAGCATCGACATAATGTCTTTATGCGCTTTAATCGCCGCTTGATAATGTTCTGCCTGAGTAGGCGTAATCGTTTGACTTTGCACCAATACGCGCAGTAATCCGACACTCATTTTGACCTGATCCGTTCTTAGCAAAGCATCATCCCTGAGCTTTGCTATGTGTTTAATTATGAATACCCTAAAACCTCCGGCGGCCTTTTGTTTTCCCTTTTACCTTTACCGGTCAGAAGTGGGTCATTTATTTACGTTTAATGTTATGTTTATTGTTTTATTCAATATGCGTTTGTTATTATAAAACAAGCTGAGCCAGTCTCAAACCTGCTTTTGAAATTGTATCAACAATTAGAAACTATTTCACAACAGATATAATGTTTGAACTGCTACGTACAAAAAGGCCGGATAATTTCCGGCCTTTTCAAATTTTTTAGATAAAAAAATAACCGCTAGAGCGGTTTTGGTGGCCAGAGGCGGGATCGAACCGCCGACACACGGATTTTCAATCCGTTGCTCTACCAACTGAGCTATCTGGCCTTCTCGTCTTTTGTTGCGAGATGTTTATTAAACCAAAAACACCGCCTTCACGCAAGCCTTATTTGACAAAAATATTCATAAAACAACTAAACTCATGTTTTATATTGAATTAAAATTTCATGATTTTGCCGTGATTTCCGGCATTTTCTGCGAATTTATTTTATCAAGCCGTCTGAAAACAGAATCATGGTCGCGTATCCTGTTTTTAAGCTACAATAGCAGTTTGCCCTTTCGATAAAAAACACACACATGCTTTACCAATTTTTAAAAGATATGCTGGATATTCTGCGCCTGCGCTACCGATCGCCGATGGAATATCTCTACACGCTGCCGGTAATCGCCGCCGTGTTGTTACTGCTGGGTATCATCAATGCGGCCAGCATGTCGCCTTTATTCGGCCAAGAACCCGCCGCGATAGTGTTTGCGGTTTTACTCACCATCGTCAAATGGCTGGTATTAAGCCGCGCCATGCGTACGGTGATTCATTATTACGGCGGCACGCCACGCTTGCCCTTATGGGGTTTCACTTTGGCTTCCGAAGCCTTAGCGATTCCTATGCTGGCTTTGTTTTATGTCCCTCAACTGGCCACGCTGGCACTGTTTTACCAAGCCTGGAGCTTTGGGGCGCAAGCCATTGGCTTCATGAAAATGGGCAATGTTTCGGGCTGGAAAATCATGTTGGGTTATCTTTTATATTTCCTCGGCACGCTGGCCGTCGGCTCGGTTTTGCTGATTTTGTTTATCCAAGCAGGCTGGATGGATGCCGACACCTTGAACCAACAATTGCAAGCCATTATGCAGACTAAAGATTCTTAAATAGATAGAGGCCGTCTGAAACGTTTCAGACGGCCTCTAAACTTATAGCTTGCAACCCTACTATTTATAATTTCTACGCAGTTGGGGGAGTTTAGACATTCAAATTACTGCCATAGCCAAATATCCTGAACCCATATCTGGGTTCCCGTCTGTACTAGGGCGGCTGGGCAGATTTGTGTAGCTAATGCGGCTTAAAATTTCTGAAAAGTTACAAGTTTTACAAAAATTTCAATCTTATTGTATGCACACAAAAAAATCCCACACAACCAAAAGCGTGTGGGATTTTCCTTTTACAATCTGAAATGTTGAGACGGCCTTATTACATCATGCCGCCCATACCACCCATGCCGCCCATATCAGGCATAGCAGGTTTGTCTTCAGGGATTTCGGCAATCATGCAGTCAGTAGTCAGCATCAAACCGGCAATCGATGCGGCATGTTGCAATGCAGAACGGGTCACTTTAGCCGGATCCAACACACCCATCTCAATCATGTCACCGTATTCGCCGCTGCCTGCGTTGTAGCCATAGTTGCCTTGACCTTCCAACACTTTGTTTACCACCACGCTTGGCTCGCCGCCGGCATTGGCCACGATTTGACGCAGCGGAGACTCAATCGCGCGCAATACGATTTGTACGCCTGCATCTTGGTCGGCATTGCCGGTGTGCAGGTTTTCCAAAGCCGAACGGGCACGCAGCAAGGCCACACCACCGCCTGCTACCACACCTTCTTCAACCGCAGCACGGGTTGCATGCAGCGCGTCTTCCACGCGGTCTTTCTTCTCTTTCATTTCCACTTCGGTTGCGGCACCGACTTTAATCACCGCCACGCCGCCGGCCAATTTGGCCACGCGCTCTTGCAGTTTTTCACGGTCGTAGTCGCTGGTGGCCACTTCTATTTGTTGACGGATTTCCGCCACACGGCCTTCGATTTGAGCGGCATCACCGAAACCATCAATAATGGTGGTGTTTTCTTTGCCGATTTCAATGCGTTTGGCTTGACCCAAATCTTCCAAAGTGGCTTTTTCCAAAGACAAGCCTACTTCTTCTGAAATCACTTGGCCGCCGGTCAAAATGGCGATGTCTTGCAACATGGCTTTGCGGCGGTCGCCAAAGCCCGGGGCTTTCACGGCCACGGTTTTCAGGATGCCGCGGATGTTGTTCACCACCAAAGTTGCCAAGGCTTCACCTTCAACGTCTTCAGCAATGATCAGCAGCGGACGGCTGGTTTTGGCGATTTGTTCCAAAACAGGCAGCAAATCGCGGATGTTGCTGATTTTTTTGTCGAACAACAATACAAACGGATTATCCAAGGCGGCGATTTGTTTTTCGGCATCGTTGATGAAGTATGGTGACAGATAGCCGCGGTCGAACTGCATACCTTCAACCACATCCAACTCGTTTTCCAACGATTTGCCGTCTTCTACGGTAATCACGCCTTCTTTACCGACTTTTTCCATCGCTTCGGCAATGATTTGGCCGACTTGCTCGTCAGAGTTAGCCGAAATCGAACCCACTTGGGCAATTTCTTTAGAAGTGTCGCAAGGTTTCGCGATGTTTTTCAATTCCTCCACCAAAGCGGCTACTGCTTTATCGATACCGCGTTTCAGATCGGTCGGGTTCATACCGGCGGTAACGTATTTCATGCCTTCTGCCACGATGGCTTGCGCCAATACGGTCGCGGTAGTGGTACCGTCACCAGCCACATCGTTGGTTTTAGAAGCCACTTCTTTCACCATTTGTGCGCCCATGTTTTCGAATTTGTCTTTCAATTCGATTTCTTTGGCGACAGTCACGCCGTCCTTGGTGATGTGCGGGCCGCCGAATGCGCGATCCAATACCACGTTGCGGCCTTTAGGGCCTAAGGTTACACGCACGGCGTTGGCTAAAGTGTTGACACCGTTAACCATTTTCTGGCGAACTTCGCTACCGAATTGTACGTCTTTTGCTGTCATTTATATGCTCCAATAAATTATCTGGTTGGCGGCCGTCTGAACCTTGTCAGAAGACCTAAATATGAAATGGGATTATTCTACAATTGCAAAAATGTCTTCTTCTCGCATCACCAACAGCTCTTCGCCGTCGGCCTTCACGGTTTGGCCGCTGTATTTGCCGAAAATCACTTTGTCGCCGACTTTCACATCCAAAGCACGGCGTTGGCCGTCGCGGCCTACTTTGCCTGCACCCACGGCAACCACTTCACCCATATCAGGTTTTTCGGCCGCAGCACCCGGCAACACAATGCCTGATGCGGTTTTTTCTTCAGCTTCAACGCGTTTTACCACTACGCGGTCATGTAAAGGACGGATGGTCATGTAATATTCTCCAAAAAAGTTATAAAAAGTTTGTTTTGAAAATTCACAGATAAAACAAAGATATCTGCTTCAGCGAAGCTAAAAATAAGGTTATCGGCGCAAAATTCAAGCCCCGATGTGCAAATTTTTCTGCGGTTAGCGTCCGATTATTTTCAATGACAAGCAACAGGCCGTCTGAAATGTTTCAGACGGCCTAATTTCATGTCTTGTTGCATGCCCATAACAAAACTTGGAAATTCATCAAATCTATGCGAAAATAAAAGAAAACCATTCTCATCATTGATACGGTTTGTAAAATCACTGCATTGCAAACACTATCTTGCCGTATCACACTTTCATTTTTTGGAGATTTTTATTTTTTGGAGATTTTTAATGTTCCGTTTAACTTCTTTGGCCGTATGCTGCGCGCTGGCCTTAAGCGCATGTTCCCCGAAACAAGAAGCCGCCCAACCGGCTGCTCCGGCCGCTTCAGGCACTTCCGCCGCTGCGGCTGCTGCCGCACCGGCTGCGCAAACTGAAGGCGCAAACCTGACGGTGAAAACCGCACGCGGTGATGTGCAAGTGCCGCAAAATCCTAAGCGCGTTGCCGTGTACGATTTGGGTATGGCCGATACGCTGCAAAAATTAGGCGTGCCAGCCGGTATGTCGATTGAAAGCACCAAAAACCTGTTGCCGTACTTGGGTGATTACCTGAAAAACACCCAGCCTGCCGGCACGTTGTTTGAGCCGGACTTTGAAGCCTTAAACAGCTACAAACCGCAATTGATCATCATCGGCAGCCGCACCGCCAAAGCCTTCGACCAGTTGAATGCGATTGCGCCGACCATCGAAATGACTGCGGAAACCGACAACCTGAAAGAAAGCGCGAAAGAGCGCATTGATGCCTTCGGTCAAATTTTCGGCAAACAAACCGAAGCTGACGCGCTGAAAGCCGAAATCGATGCTTCTTTTGACGCAGCCAAAAAAGCAGCCGAAGGCAAAGGCAAAGGCTTAGTGATTATTGTGAACGGCGGCAAAATGTCTGCTTTCGGCCCGACTTCACGCCTGGGCGGCTGGATTCATCAAGACATCGGCGTGCCTGCGGTAGACGACGCCATCAAAGAAGGCAGCCACGGCCAGCCGGTGACCTTTGAATACCTGAAAGAGAAAAATCCGGATTGGTTATTTGTGTTAGACCGTGGTGCGGCCATCGGCGAACAAGGCCAGGCAGCGAAAGATGTATTGGATAACCCGTTGGTGGCCGAAACCAACGCCTGGAAAAAAGGCCAAGTGGTGTATTTGGTGCCTGAAACCTATCTGGCTGCCGGCGGCGCGCAATCATTGCTTACCGCCAGCAAACAGCTGACCGACGCATTCAATGCCGCAAAATAAGCGTATTTGATTATTCAGACGGCCTTTGATCTGCAAAGGCCGTCTGAACGCGTTTATCGTATCGATATTTTTACCTTGGCGTTTGATTTTCAGACGGCCTTTGCAGATCAAAGGCCGTCTGAAAATAAAATGCACTCTAATGAATAAACGAAACCCATGTTCAAAACCGCCCTTTCTTTAAACCTAGCCAGCATCTTTACCCTGATTGTGCTGTTTTTCATCAGCCTGTCGGTCGGTGTGGCCAGTTTCGACTGGCGCAATCTGTTCGATATGTCCGACAGCATCCAGCTGATGTGGGTGAGCCGCTTGCCGCGCACGTTCGCGATTGTGTTGACCGGTGCGTCGATGGCGGTGGCGGGCATGATTATGCAGATTTTGATGCGCAACCGTTTTGTCGAGCCGTCGATGGTGGGGGCGAGCCAGAGTGCGTCTTTAGGCTTGCTGCTGATGGCGTTGTTTGCGCCTTCCGCTGCATTGCTGGTGAAAATGTCGGCAGCGGCGGTAGCGGCGATGGTGGGGATGTTGGTGTTTATGGCGCTCATCCGCCGACTGCCGCCGACCGCGCAATTGATGGTGCCGCTGGTGGGGATTATTTTCGGCGGCGTGATTGAATCGGTGGCGGTATTTATCGCTTATGAAACGGATATGCTGCAAATGCTGACTGTGTGGCAGCAAGGCGATTTTTCGGGGGTGTTGCTGGGGCGTTATGAATTGCTGTGGCTCACCGGCGCGTTGGCGGTGTTTGCCTATCTGATTGCCGACCAACTCACCATCATCGGTTTGGGCGAAACGGTAAGCGTGAACTTGGGCTTAAACCGCAATACCATTTTGTGGGCAGGTTTGATTATCGTCGCGCTGATTACCTCGCTGGTGGTGGTAACGGTGGGCAATATCCCGTTTATCGGATTAGTCGTGCCCAATATCATCAGCCGCCTGATGGGCGACAAGCTGCGGCAAAGCCTGCCGGCAGTGGCCTTGACGGGCGCGTCTCTGGTGTTGCTGTGCGACATTATCGGCCGCTTGGTGGTGTTTCCGTTTGAGATTCCGGTATCGGTGGTTTTCGGCGTGGCCGGTACGGTGTTATTCTTAGGTTTATTATTGAGAAAACCTGCCCATGCCGTCTGAAACTTTTCAGACAGCCTAAAGGCTGTCGGCAATGAACGCAACAGCGGTGTTTTTGGTCAAAAATCCGCATCTGCGTCGTTAAAAATGCGCGCAAGGTGTTCAACCTTGCTGCGCTTTTTGCCTCAAAAAACCGCTTCATTGCTCAATTGTCGGCAGACCCCAGATTAAAGAATACCGAATAAATATGCACACCGATCACCTGCTTCATATCGACAAACACCACATCTGGCACCCTTACACGTCCATGACCGAACCGCTTCCGGTTTACCCGGTGGCGCGTGCCGACGGCGTGATGATAACCCTTTCAGACGGCCGCCACTTGGTTGACGGCATGTCTTCGTGGTGGGCGGCGCTGCACGGCTATAATCACCCGCGTTTGAATGCGGCTGCCACAGCGCAATTGGAACAAATGAGCCACATCATGTTTGGCGGCCTGACCCACGAGCCGGCAGTGCGGCTGACCGAATTATTATTAAGCATTCTGCCGCCGCCGTTAAACAAGGTTTTTTATGCCGACAGCGGCTCGGTAGCGGTTGAGGTGGCGATGAAAATGGCGCTGCAATATCAGCAAGCCATCGGGCAGCCTGAGCGCAACCGTTTTGCCGCCATCCGTGTCGGCTATCACGGCGACACTTGGCATGCGATGTCGGTTTGCGATCCGGTCACCGGTATGCACGGTTTGTTTGGCAGCAGCTTGCCGGTGCAATATTTCCTGCCGCAACCTGCCGTCAAATTCGGCGAGCCGTGGTGTGATGAAGCGATTGAACCTTTGCGCCATCTGTTGGCAACACACGGTCACAAAATCGCTGCGCTGATTGTGGAACCGATTGTACAAGGTGCGGGCGGCATGTATTTTTATTCGCCGGTTTACCTGCAACAAGCGCGTGAATTGTGTTCGGCGCATGGTGTGTTGCTGGTGTTTGACGAAATCGCCACCGGCTTTGGCCGCACCGGCAAACTGTTTGCGCTGGAACACGCCGGCACCGTACCCGATATTGTCTGCTTGGGCAAAGCGCTCACCGGCGGCTATCTCACGCTTTCGGCCACCATCACCACCGCCCAAGTGGCCGAAGCCATTTCATCGGGCGCGGCGGGCTGCTTTATGCACGGCCCAACTTTTATGGCCAACCCGCTGGCCTGCGCCGTGGCTGCCGAATCGGTTGCCATGCTGCTGGAAAGCCCGTGGCAGGAGCGCATTGCCTGCATTGAAGCGCAATTGCGGCAGGATTTGGCGGTTGCAGCCGAATGGGCATGCGTGGCAGAAGTGCGCGTGTTGGGTGCCATCGGGGTGATTGAAATGAAGGCGCCGGTCAACATGGCTTCTTTGCAGGCGCGGCTGGTGGCGCACGGCATTTGGGTGCGTCCGTTTGGCAAACTGGTTTACCTGATGCCGCCTTTTATCATTACGCCGGACGAGTTGGCTCAATTAACCCACGGCCTGCTGGCCGCTTTGGCGGAGGAATACGGTGCAACACTTTAAACACGCGCTAGAGGAATTAAAAGCCCAAGACCGTTTGCGCCGTCTGCCCGATTTGCCGCAACAAGGCCGCTATATTGTTTCAGACGGCCTCAAGCTGCTGAATTTATCGTCTAACGATTATCTCGGTTTGGCACACGACAAAGCCCTGCGGCATGAATTCTTAAACAGCGAAGCCTGCCGCAATCTGCCGTGGTCGTCGTCTTCATCGCGGCTGCTGACCGGCGGCTTTCCGATTTATCAGGAGCTGGAAGCATTGCTGGCGGCGCGTTATCAGCGCGAAGCAGCTTTATTGTTCAACAGCGGCTATCATGCCAATGTCGGCATTCTGCCTGCGCTGGCCGACAAAAAAACGCTGATTTTGGCCGATAAATGGGTACATGCCAGCCTGATTGACGGCATTCGCTTAAGCGGCGCCGATTATCTGCGCTACCGCCACAATGATTACGCCCAGCTTGAACGCCTGCTCGAACAACGCGCCGCCGATTACCGCTGCGTCATCATCGTGACCGAAAGCCTGTTCAGCATGGATGGCGACACAGCCGACCTGCCGCATTTGGTGCGCCTGAAAAAACGCTACGGCCATGTATTGCTTTATGTCGATGAAGCCCATGCCGTCGGCGCATACGGCGAAACCGGTTTGGGCTTGGCAGAAATGCAGGACTGCGTGGCCGACATCGACATCTTAACCGGCACATTCGGCAAGGCATTGGCTTCGGTGGGTGCGTTTGCCGTGTGCAGCGGTTTGATCAAAGAATACCTGACCAACCACATGCGCACCTTGATTTTTTCCACCGCCCTGCCGCCGGTAAATATGGCGTGGACCCATTTTGTATTCCGGCAGCTGCCCGGGATGAAGGCGCGCCGAGAGCGTTTGGCCGGCATCAGCCGGCGTCTGCGTGAAGCCGTGGCAGCGCATCACCCGTCGCCCATGCCGGCGGCGGCAAACAGCCACATTATTCCCTGCGTACTCGGCAGCAACGGAGCAGCGGTAAAACAGGCGCAAGCATGGCAAAAACAAGGTTATTACTGTCTGCCGATTCGTCCGCCGACCGTGCCGCCGGGCAGCGCGCGCGTGCGGCTGTCGCTCACGGCCGACATCAGCGACGATGAATTAGACGGGTTTATCCAGACGCTGGGGATTGTTGACAATTAACCAACGAAGCGGTTTTGGTCAGAAATCCCCGTTTGCGTCGTTAACAATGCGCACAAGGTGTTCAAGCTTGTTTCAGCACACGACAAAAAATGATTTTCGTAGGTCGGGCATTTATGCCCGACATGATGATGGTGTATGGTGTCGTGCATCAATGCCCTGCCCACAGATTGTCTTGTACTAGGGGCTGTCGACATTTAACCGACGAAGCGGTTTTTTGAGGCAAAAACCGCGTATGCAAGGCAAAAAGCGTAGCAAGGTTAAACACCTTGCGCGCATTGTTAACACCGCAGATGCGGATTTTTGACCAAAAACACCGCCGTTGCATTAATGATCGGCAGATCCCAAACAAAACGGCTGCCTAAAATCATCACAGGCCGTCTGAAACATCATGAAAAGAACACGACCACCATGCATACCCGATTGATTTCCCAACCGAATGCAGACACGCTTTTGGTTTATTTCGCCGGCTGGGGTACGCCCGACAGCGTAGCGGAAGCCATGGCCCCCGCTGCCGATGTGTTGTTGTGCAGCGATTACCGCGACACCGTTTTAAATTTCGACTTCAGCCGCTACCGCCGCATCGGCGTGTTGGCATGGTCGATGGGCGTTTGGGTTGCCGAACGCGCCATGCAGGGCGTGAAAGTAGATTGGGCGGCGGCTGTAAACGGCACAGGCTTTCCCTACGACGACCAATTCGGCATTCCCTGCGCCGTATTCGACCAAACCCTAGCCCGCTTCGACGAACGCAACCGCGCCAAATTCGAACAGCGCATGTGCGCCGATGCCGACAGTCTGGCACACTACCGCCGGCTTGACGGCCACCGCAGCCAACAGAGCCTGCATGACGAATTAAGTTTTCTGCATCAGGCCGTGCAAGCCGACCACCACACCGATTTATTGATTTGGCACGAAGCATGGATAGGCGCGCGCGACCGCATTATTCCGGCGGCCAACCAATCGGCCTACTGGCAATCGCGCTGCCCCGTCATCGAATTTGACGGCGGCCATTATCCATATACGCATTGGCCGCGTTGGAACGAAGCAACATGATGCCCGACAAACAACGTATCGCCGCGCGTTTTGCCGCCGCCACGCCGCATTACGACCGCCATGCCGAAGCGCAAAAAATCATTCACGGCGAGCTGGATAAATGGCTGGCACTTTACGCGTCCGAGCGTGTCGCCAAAATACTGGAAATCGGCTGCGGCACCGGCCTATTCAGCCGCCTGTTGGCGCAGCGTTTCCCGCAGGCAAAGCTGGTTTTAAACGATTTGGATGCCGCTTGCGCACCGGATTGGCCATACAACAGGCCGTCTGAAACGGAATACCGTTTCGGTGATGCCGAAGCCATCGATTTAGGCCGCGGCTACGACATTATTGCTTCCGCTTCCGCGCTGCAATGGCTGGCGCGGCCTGATGTGTTTGTCCGGCACGCGGCGCAAAGATTGGTTTCAGACGGCCTGTTGTTGTTTAACACGTTTACGCCCGACAATCTGCATCCCATCCGCGCGCTCACCGGCAGAGGCCTGCATTATCCGGCGGCGGCAGAATGGGCAGCTTGGTTGCACCGCGACTACGACATTCTGGCGCTTGAGCAGCACACGATTACGCTGGCTTTCGATACCCCGCGCGATGCCTTGCGCCACCTGCAATACACCGGGGTTACCGCCACCAATACCGGTTTTGTGTGGACGAAACAGCACCTACAGAATTTTGAAACGCAATACCGCGCGCACCATGCCCTTCCTGATGGCCGAGTCAGTTTGGATTACACGCCGCTTTATATCGCCGCCCGCAAAAAATAAACCGCCTGCCGTATTAGGGAGTAGTTGACCGCGTTGCGGCGGTATTTTTGGTTAAAATCCGCTTCACAAGCATTCTGACTACACTCCCTAACAAGGCCGTCTGAAAGGCAAACGCGCACGGCCTCAAAAGGAAAATCATGGGAAAAGTATTGTTTATCAGCGGCATCGATACCGATGTCGGTAAAACCGTGGCCACCGGCGTATTGGCCAAGCAATTGGCCGCACAAGGCCACCGCGTGATTACGCAAAAAATGATGCAAACCGGCTGCACAGGATTATCGGTCGATTTGCAGACACACCGCCGCATTCAAGGCATCGCTTGGTTGCCCGAAGACCTCGACGGCACCACTTGCCCTTATGTGTTCGCGCATCCATGTTCGCCGCATTTGGCCGCCGCTTTGGAACAAACGGAAATTGACGATACGCGCATCACCGCCGCCACCGAGCAATTGGCCGCGCATTATGATTATGTCTTACTCGAAGGTGCGGGCGGTTTGGCCGTGCCTTATCGTGACGACACAACCACACTGGATTACATCGCCCGGCAAGGTTACCCGGTGGTATTGGTGACTTCCGCCAAGCTCGGCAGCATCAACCACACGCTGCTGAGTTTGGCCGCCTGCTATATGCGCGGCATCACTTTGGATACCGTGGTTTACAACCATTATCCATGTGGCGACCAACTGATTAAAGAAGACACGCGCCGCTATTTGCGCCAGCATTTGGCCGCCCATTTTCCACTGGCAAAATGGATGGATTTGGCATTTACCGAATGGTAAAAAGAGACTTTTCAGACGGCCTCAACCCATATTGACGATTAACCCCACGAATTTAGACGACTTTGATTTGAATGAACACGCCTACTGTTCCCCTTTCACACCCAAGCAATACCAAAACATTGTGGCTGGCTTTTGCCCTGCTCATCGGCTGCTGCGCCCTGTTTTTGACCTACAACGTCAACGGCAACTGGGATTTCGCCCTGCCCCTGCGCCTGACCAAACTGGCCGTCTTGTTGCTGGTGGCTTATGCGATCGGTGTGTCGACCTTGTTATTCCAAACGCTGACCAACAACCCGATTCTCACGCCGTCGATACTTGGTTTTGATGCGCTGTATGTGTTTTTACAAACCCTGCTGGTGTTTGTGTTGGGCGGCGCCGGCTTCACTTCGCTGCCGATATTGGGCAAGTTTTCGCTGGAATTGGTGCTCATGATGGGCGGCTCTGTGCTGCTGTTTGCCACCTTGATGAAACAGGGTGGGCGCGATTTGACGCGCATGATATTGATCGGCGTGATTTTCGGCATTCTGTTCCGCAGCGCGGCCTCGCTGTTGCAGCGCATGATTGACCCCGAAGAATTTGCCGTGGCGCAAGCCTACACCTTTGCCTCGTTCAACAGCGTCAACCCGCAGCTGATTACCATCGGCGCAGTGGTGCTGCTGGCCAGCGTGGTGTTTATCTGGCGCGAACGCCACCGTTTGGATGTCTACATGCTCGGGCGTGACCAAGCAATTAATTTGGGCATCAACTATTCGCGCAACACCCTTTGGCTGCTGCTGTGGATTGCCACGCTGGTTGCCACCGCCACCGCCGTAGCCGGCCCCGTCAGCTTCTTCGGCCTGTTGGTCGTTGCGCTGGCCAACCATTTTGCGCCTAACATGAAACACGCCGTGCGCCTGCCGATGACGTTTTGCACAGCCGGCATTTTGCTGGTCGGCGGCCAAACCTTGTTCGAGCATTTTTTGGGCATGCAGGCCGTGTTGAGCGTGGTGGTCGAATTTGCCGGCGGCTTGGTGTTTTTATATTTGATTTTGAAGAAAAAGCACTGACTTCCTCTCTTAGGCTGTCTGAAACCGATTCCCTTTTCAGACGGCCTGACAAAATGAAAGGCAACATCATGCAAGCAAACCGTTTTCCCGATTTTTTCCAACAAGCCCCTGTACTGCGGATTCAAGACCCGTTGGCCGAATTTCTCGGTGCGTCAGAACAAGGCTTGCTCGAATACCGCTATGAAGATGCGGTAAAACTGTGCGGTCACTCCTGCCCGACCGTGGCCGGAGCATATCTGATGGTCGTGAAAGGATTACAAGCCTTATACGGCGACGATATTCCGCAACGCGGCGACATGGAAGCTGCCATGCAGGGGCAGCGCAACGAAGGCACTACCGGCGTGACTGCTGCCGTCGTACAACTGCTTACCGGTGCCGCACCGGAAACCGGATTCGGCGGCATTGGTATGCAAGGCCGCTTTGCCCGCCGTAATTTGCTGCAATTCGGCGCCGACATCAAGGGAACTTTATTGCTGCGGCGCAAAGACACCGGCCAGGCCGTCAGTGTACACCTCAACAGTCATTTATCGCCTTTTGCTGAAGAAATGCGTGCACTGCTGCCCAAAGCCGTCGGTGGCACCGCCACACCGGAAGAACACCGCCGTTTCGGTGAACTGTGGCAAGCGCGCGTTAAAGCCTTTTTGATTGACTTGGCCGACGACCCGCAATTCATTGAAATTGAAGAAATTTAATTATCAACACGCAAACTGCTTTTCAGACGGCCTGATGATTCAACCGCCAACCGCTAACTCCTAATGCTTCAACACCATGATTAAAATCCAAAATGTCAGCCACAAAATCGGCAACAACCTTATCTTAAACGACGTGTCCCTTGATATTCCGCAAGGCGGCATTACCGCGCTGATCGGCCCCAACGGCGCGGGCAAATCGACGCTGCTGTCGTTTATGGCGCGTTTGCAGCCGCTGACGCAGGGCAAAATCAGTTACAACGGACAAGACATCACTACCACACCAACGGCCGAGCTGGCCAAAACCCTGTCGATTCTGACGCAGGAAAACAGCATCATGAGCCGCATTACCGTGCGTGATTTGCTGATATTCGGGCGTTATCCGTATCATCGGGGCAGGCCGTCTGAAGAAGATAAAGCGATTGTGGAAAAAGCATTGCACCGCTTCCAATTGGAATCATTTGCCAACCGCTATTTGACCGAACTCTCCGGCGGCCAGCGCCAGCGCGCGATGATTGCGATGGTATTCTGCCAAAGCACGGATTATGTGTTGCTCGACGAGCCGTTAAACAATCTCGACATGTATCACGCCCGCTCGCTGATGCAGCTTTTGCAACACCTGACCCACGAACACCGGCGCACAACCGTTGTGGTGTTGCACGACATCAACCAAGCCGCGGCTTATGCGGATTATGTGGTGGCGATGAAAAACGGCCGGGTCGCGCTGCAAGGCACGCCGAACGATGTGTTCACCAAGGAAAATATTCTGGATTTGTTTGATATGGATGTGGACGTATTGGACTACGAAGGGAAGAAATTGGTGGTGCACCACGTTTGATTTTGATGCGGATAACTCAATCAAGGCCGTCTGAACGATATTGTTTCAGACGGCCTTGTTTTATTTAAAAAACCGCCCGCAGCAAGCCTTAAATTTTTTATCCGAGCCACAAATACACGGCTGCTTCATGGTCGGCAGCGGCACGGTCGGATTGATGAAATACCAGCGCCCGTCAATCTTCACAAAAGCCGACAATTCATGGTGATGCTGCGCTTCGCCTGCGTCCTGAAAATGTGCGATAAATTCAACTTGCGCATGTTTTTTACCGATGTTAGGCACATGGTTTAACACGTCCAGCCCCTGCCAATCGGTTTCGCGGCTCCACGCCAGCATATCGGCGGTATCCAATAATCCCTGCTGCGATGGCACGGTCGTTTGCACAATATAATCAATATTTTGCAGCGTATAAGCGCTATAGCGCGAGCGCATCAGTTCTTCGGCGGTAGCGGGCAATGTTTGTTGCGTATGAAAGGGTTGGCAGCAATCGGCATAAGCGCGCTGCGATTGGCACGGACAAATCTGCATATCGGGATATGGGCTTTCAAATGAGAATGACTCAAATTATATAACAAAATCAATACGTAGAAGCTCTTAACGCCGATTTTCTGCTAAAATACCGCCTTTTGATTTTGTATTTGATTTGAACACCATGACTGCCACAGCACAAGGTCTGAATCGTTTGTTGCCGCAAACCCAATGCCGCGAGTGCGGCTATGAAGGCTGCCTGCCTTATGCCGAAGCCCTTGCCCGCGACGAGGCACCGGTCAATTTGTGCGCACCGGGCGGAGAAACAGTCATGCTCGACATTGCCAACCTGCTCGGCAAACCGCCGCTGACACCGGCCAAAATCCAGCCCAAAGCTTTGGCATGGATTGATGAAGCCGTCTGCATCGGCTGCACTGCCTGCATCAGAGCCTGCCCGGTCGATGCGATTATGGGCGCACATAAATTGATGCACACCGTCATCAAAGACGAATGCACCGGCTGCGGCCTGTGCGTGACACCGTGTCCGGTCGATTGCATTTATATGCAGCCTGTCAAAAGCGACTTCCTCCCCTTGGCGCGCGCGGCATATGAAAGCGAGGCACGCTTTGCCGCGGCGGAACACGCCAAAAACCGTTTTGAATGGCACGAAGCGCGCAAAGCACGCGATGCCGCCGAACGCAAAGCCAAATTGGCCGAACGTGAAGCCGCAACCAAAGCCAAGCTGCAAGCCGCTGCCGAAGCGGCGCAACCGGTTGAAGCTGCGGCCAAACCGGCGTTTGACCCGATGGATTTAATCGCCAAAGCCATGGCCAGAGCGCAAGAGCAGCAAACCCAACTGACCACCGCACACAACCACGAAGACTTCAAAGCCAAACAAGTCGAAGAAGCCAGACAACGCGCCGTGTTGCGCCGCGCCCAACGCGACATGAAATACGGCAACGAAGAAGAAAAAGCCGCCGCACTGGTTTATTTGCGCCAATACAAAGCTGAGCAGGAAGCGAAAAAATCCGCCAAACGCAAAGCCAAACAAATGCGCGCGCAACAACCTTAACCTTCAGGCTGAGACCTTTATTAATTTATAGTAAATTAAAATAAAAAGAGACTAGGCGGCAACGCGCGCGGTGTACGAATAGTATATAAGCGCATTGGCAACGCAGTATATTTCGCGTTTTATTCACGATAATTAAAATGTTCCACGGAATCCTGCCATGCATCCGAATCTTGTCAACCAACTTCCCCTGCCCGTTTACCCCATCGACCGCGACCGTGCCGATTATGCCTTATCGAAAAACCGTTTAAGCGATTATTTCATCCGTAATCCCGTATTGTTCCAACGCGCACTCAAGCCGGAATTTACCGTCCACGCCGTGCAGATGGCCGCGCATGCCTGCGGGTTGTGGTTTGACACCTGGCACAACCCCGACAGCGGGCGCATGGTGTTGGTCGTCGCCAATAAAGATGTGATGCCACTCAAAGCCATGTTTCAACGCACCTTAAATAACCAAAGCGTGATTGACGCTTTATTGCGCCGCAGCTAAGTGTTCAAAGGCCGAGACCTTTGCAAAATGCCTTCAAAAGCTTGCACATACAAAACCGACGTCATTCCCGCGCAGGCGGGAATGACGGCCTTTTGGGTTTTTATTGGTGTTTTTCGAGGCTTTGCGGAGGTCTCAGGCCGTCTGAACGCAATATCTTTCAAGCGGCCTTTGAACTTTTGTTCTTCAATGTAGTGATTATCGCCCTTAAAAATCATTTTAAAATAAATACATCATTACCCACCTTCGCCATCTTCAGCCTCAAACCGATTTTTTTTAAAACATCATCGCGCCAATTTGAAAATAAAAGCAGATTATCCTGAATATTTTTAATTTACGCCATAAAATTTTATCATTTACTTACCAAGTGCCAACAATCAAAATGTTTCACTTTTGCACAATTCAATAAAATATTAATTACATATCACTACATATTCTGCTATAATCCCGCCCAATCATTTTCCACCAACCCAGACCCAACCAAGAGGACAAATCTATGGGCATTAAAGTCGCCATTAACGGTTATGGCCGCATCGGCCGTCAAGTATTACGCGCCATCTACGATTACAACCTGCAAGACCAGCTCGAAATCGTCGCCGTCAACGCCAGCGGCAGCTTGGAAACCAACGCCCACCTGACCAAATTCGATACCGTACACGGCCGCTTCAACGCCGATGTCAGCCACGATGCCACTCATTTGATTATCAACGGCCACAAAATCCCTTACTTCTCCACCCGCAATCCGGCCGAGCTGCCTTGGAAAGACTTGGACGTCGATTTGGTAATGGAATGCACCGGCGCGTTCACCAGCAAATCCAAAGCCAATGTCCATTTGGAAAGCGGTGCGAAAAAAGTATTGATTTCCGCCCCGGGCGAAGCCGATGTCGATGCCACCGTGGTTTACGGCGTGAACGATGATGTGCTGACTGCCGACATGACTGTCGTTTCCAACGCTTCCTGCACCACCAACTGCCTGGCACCTTTGGCCAAAGTATTGAATGAAAACATCGGCATCGTCAAAGGCGCGATGACCACCATCCACGCCCTCACCAACGACCAAACCGTGACCGACGTGCGCCACAAAGACCTGCGCCGCGCCCGCAGCGGTGTGGAAAACATGATTCCGACCAAAACCGGCGCCGCCAAAGCCGTGGGCTTGGTGTTGCCTGACCTGAAAGGCAAACTCGACGGCTTGGCCATCCGCGTGCCGACCGTCAACGTATCCTTGGTTGACTTAAGCTTCCAAGCCGGCCGCGAAACGAGCGTGGAAGAAATCAACGAATTGATGAAAGCCGCTTCGGAACAAGGCCGTCTGAAAGGCGTATTGGGCTACAACACCCTGCCTTTGGTATCGATGGATTTCAACCACACCACCCAAGGCAGCAACTTCGACGCCACCCTGACCAAAGTCGTCGGCGGCAGCATGGTGAAAGTGTTCGCATGGTACGATAACGAATGGGGCTTCAGCTGCCAAATGCTGCGCACCGCCCTGCGTATGTTTGATTTGGAAGTGAAAGACTTTGAATAATTGAGCTTGGCTTGATTGGTTAAAATGCCGTCTGAAAAAATTTTTTCAGACGGCATTTATTATGGGTAACGTTGTTTGGTATGCACTACCGCAGCAATCAAAACTGCGGTTTCGGTAATTTTATACACAATCATATAATTCGGATGCACCACCCATTCTCTCGTGCCAAACACCTGACCCAAGCGGCCGGAATCGGGAAATTGTGCAAGGGTGCGCATGGCATTAAAAATTTGTTCTTCCAACTCAAACGCGGCCACCGGATTGAATTCAAAAATATAGCGGACGATTTGGTCTAAGTCATCTTCTGCCTGTTGCGACCATTTAACCTGCATTTTTCAGATTCGCCATCAATTCCGCACGTCGTTGCGCAGCGCGTGCCAATACATCTTCCTGCTCATGCCACGTTTCGCTGCTCAAGCCTTTTTCCACCTTATCGGAAAGCCACGCATGATAATCATCGGCCTGCTGCTGGGTATCGAATTGAGACAGAATCGGATCAAGCTTTTTCATCTGTTTTCTCCTGAAAAATCTGAGTCCTATCGTGCCTGTTTTCATTATATTTGTCAATCCAAGGCAGACACCATCAGGCCGTCTGAAGATTAAAACACACTTGCAACCACGTTTTCAGACGGCCTTCTTCATCGTTTTATATTAAAATACCGCATTCCAAAATCTTTTTCAGACGGCCTCATCATGTTTCCCAGCGAATCCCCTTCTTCTTTGTTAAGCGGCTTGAATCCCGAGCAGCTTGCCGCCGTGACTTGGCCGCTGCAATCGGCTTTGGTGTTGGCCGGCGCGGGCAGCGGCAAAACGCGTGTGCTGACGACGCGCATTGCGTGGCTGTTGCAAAGCGGTCAGGCCAGTGTGCACAGCATTATGGCGGTGACGTTTACCAACAAAGCCGCCAAAGAAATGCAGACGCGCTTGGGCGCGATGATTCCGGTGAACGTGCGCGCCATGTGGCTGGGCACGTTTCACGGTTTGTGCCACCGCTTTTTACGGCTGCACCACCGCGACGCCAACCTGCCGGCGGCTTTTCAGATTCTCGACAGCAGCGACCAACTGGCCCTAATCAAACGCATGCTGAAGCAGCTCAACATCGCCGAAGAAATCATGGCGCCGCGCAGCCTGCAGGGATTTATCAATGCGCAAAAGGAAAACGGCCTGCCCGCGTCTGCCCTGCAAGCGCCGGATCCGCACACACAGCGCATGATTGAATGCTATGCCGAATACGACCGCATCTGCCAGCGTGAAGGCGTCGTCGATTTTGCCGAACTCATGTTGCGCAGTTATGAAATGCTCAAAAGTAACGAAATGCTGCGCGTGCATTATCAAAACCGTTTCAACCATATTTTGGTGGACGAATTCCAAGACACCAACAAGCTGCAATATGCGTGGCTCAAGCTGATGGCGGGCAATCAGGCAGCGGTGTTTGCCGTGGGCGACGACGACCAAAGCATTTACCGTTTCCGCGGAGCCAATGTCGGCAACATGACCGCGCTGATGAAAGAGTTCGCCATCGAAGCGCCGATCAAGCTCGAGCAAAACTACCGCTCGGTAGGCAATATTCTCGCTGCCGCCAATGCCGTGATTGAAAACAACGACGAGCGTTTGGGCAAAAACCTGCGCACCGACGCCGAGTTGGGCGACAAAATCCGCTACCTTTCCGCGCCCAGTGATTTTGAAGAAGCGCAGTTCATCATCGACGAAGCCAAATCACTGCAACGCGAAGGCTGGCCGCTGTCGGAAATGGCCGTACTCTACCGCAGCAACGCCCAATCGCGCGTCATCGAGCAAGCCCTGTTCCGCAGCGGCGTGCCGTATAAAATCTACGGAGGCCTGCGCTTTTACGAGCGTCAAGAAATCAAACACGCGCTGGCTTACCTGCGCTTGGCGGTCAACCCCGATGACGACAACGCCCTGTTGCGCGTAATTAACGTGCCCGCCCGCGGCATCGGCGCACGCACGATTGAAAACCTTCAGACGGCCGCTAGCGAGCAAGGCATTTCCCTGTGGCAGGCGGCCTGCGATGCCGGTGCCAAAGCCACCAAAATCGCCGCATTCGTCCAACTGATTGAAAACCTGCGCAACCAAATCGGCCAATTGTCGCTGGCCGAAATCATGGTCAGCGTGATTCAAGACAGCGGCTTGGTCGAATTCTACAAAACGCAAAAAGGCGACCACCAAGACCGCTTGGACAACTTAGACGAATTGGCCAATGCCGCCGTCGCGTTCAAGCCCGAAGAAAGCAATTTTGAAATCCTGCCGGAAAACGCCGCCGAACACCCTGCCTTTGCGGTATTGTCTTTCCTCAGCAACGCCGCGCTGGAATCAGGCGAAAACCAAGCCGGCGAAGGCGAAGACGCGATTCAGCTGATGACCGTCCACGCCGCCAAAGGCTTGGAATTCAACGCCGTTTTCCTCACCGGCATGGAAGAAGGCCGCTTCCCGAGTGAACTCAGCCTCGCCGAACGCGGCGGCCTCGAAGAAGAACGCCGCCTGATGTACGTCGCCATCACCCGCGCACGCAAACGCCTCTACATCACCATGGCACAACAACGCATGCTGCACGGCCAAACCCAATTCGGCATCGTGTCGCGCTTCGTCGAAGAAATCCCGCCCGAAGTGTTGCATTACCTGTCGGCGAAAAAACAAAATTTCAACAGCTTTACCGATGCCCCGCGTACCCGCAGCAATAAAGTTGTCGAAGACTACAAGCTGCCGCAGGAATACGCCGGTTTCCGCATCGGCCAAAACGTGCGCCACACCAAATTCGGCACCGGCGTGATTATCGATGCGGTCAATAAAGGCGAATCGGCGCGGCTGACGATTAATTTCGGCAAAGAAGGCGTGAAGGAATTGGATACGAAATTTGCGAAATTGGAAGTGGTTTGAATTGGCCCCGAACTGATTGAATTGACATGATAAAGGCCGTCTGAAATAATTTTCAGACGGCCTTTCTTATCCCATCACTTTGCATAAAAAGGAACCCCATCATGCCCCACATCTCCACCGTCCGCTACACCGGCAACCTGCACAACGATTTAACCCACTTACAAAGCGGCGACACGATTTCCACCGATGCGCCAACCGATAACAACGGCAAAGGCGAAGCGTTTTCGCCGACGGATTTGCTGGCCACTTCGCTGGCCGCTTGTGCGCTGACGATTATGGGCATGAAAGCCGATGATTTGAGCGTAGGCTTAGCCGGCGCGCGGGCGGAAGTGGGCAAGGAAATGGCGGCCAATCCGCGCCGTGTGGCGAAGGTCACGGTTGATTTTTATTTGAACGCAGATTTAGACGAACGCAGCCGCGCGGTTTTAGAAGCGGCGGCGCATACTTGTCCGGTCGCGAAAAGTTTGAGTGCGGATTTGGTGCAGGAATTTGTGTTCCATTACGAATGATTCGGGCGCGTGAATGCGTTTGAGGCAGATAGTAAAGGCCGTCTGAAAAATTTTCAGACGGCCTTTACTATCAAATTTTCAATAAGTTATCAGTTTTTTATTTCACGATTTCCACAGGCCCGTGGTCGTCGCAATGGTCGCCGTGTTGGTGATGCAGGCGGCCGTTAACGATGTAGTCGACGTGATCGCCGTGTGGCACGGCTTCGTGGCCGCAGCCTTCGCCGTGAACGTGGTCGCCGCAGTCGCTGACGGATGGCAGCCGTCGGGATTGGTGCCGTCAACGGCTAAAGTGTGTTCATCGTAATGGCCGTCGTGTTCGTGGTGCAGATGACCGTCGTGCAGGTAGTCAATGTGGTCATCGTGTTTGATCGCAGTCTTGGCCGTGAACGTGGTTGTGTTCGTGATGGATTTTGCAGGTCATGATGGTTTCCTCCATGAGACGGTATGCCTTTTCAGGCAGAATTGGTATGTGTTTATCTTATGTTTTTCTCAAAATTTATTCAATAAACTTTTGATTTTAACGAATTTTATTATGATATATCAGTTATGGTATAGCATTCTTATCCCGGCGGCACAAGCATTTTTTTCAGACGGCCTTTATAATGCGTGTTTATACATGACATACCGTTAGAAACGGAAAACGCAAGATGTGGGATACTGTAAAACTTTGGCTGCAAGAGATTCCGGCCAGCTATGAAATCATTGAATCGGTGCTGATGATTATCGGCATCTTGGCGGTGCGCACGCTGCTTTTGGGCGCGCATTTCCGCAGCCATCCGGATTTGTCGATTGAGACCAAGCGCCGCGCGTTGGTCGTGAGCCGCAATCTGACGCTGATTTTGGTGTTGCTGGGTTTGGCAATGATTTGGGCAACACAGATTCAGACAGTGGCTTTGTCGATGTTTGCGGTGGCGGCGGCGATTGTGGTGGCCACCAAAGAATTGATTATGTGTTTGTCGGGCAGCGTGTTACGCTCGATTACCAAACAATATTCGGTGGGCGATTATATTGAAATCAACGGCTTGCGCGGCCGTGTGGTCGATATTAATTTGTTGAATACGCTGATGATGGAAATCGGTCCCAATGCCTTGGTCGGCCAGCTTTCGGGCGACACGATTTCATTCCCCAACAGCCTGCTGCTCAATCATAATGTGCGTCGCGACAATGTGTTGGGACCCTATGTAATTCACACGGTGCAGATTCCCGTGCCGATTCATTTGGATTCGGATGCGGTGGTGTCGCGTTTGAAAGCGGTGTTGGAGCCGTTGTGCGCACCTTACATTGCCGATATTTCCAAATATTTGGAAGCGGTGCAGGTGGAAAAGCTGTTTATCACGCCCGCCGCCGAGCCGCGCGTGACCCGCGTGCCGCATGATGACAAGGTGTACAACATCATTGTGCGTTTTGCCGCGCCGGTGGCGAAGCGTTTGGAAATTCAGCAAACGGTGTTGGACGAATTTTTACGGGTGCAGCATCAATTATTACATGCCGATTCATAATGCCCGCTGATGCTCAAACCCCCGATCGGGTGGTTTGATTTTTTTCAGACGGCCTGACTGTTTTCAATGCTAAACTTGAGTTCAACCAAATTGGCTCTATATATTGTTTATCGTTTTTTCGTTCAGACGGCCTCCAATAACAAGGCCGTCTGAAAACACAAAGGAAAGCCCCATGACCGACAACGTTTTATTATCTCTTGACGACGAGCCGAAATTCGACCAAATTCAAACCGAACTCATCAAGCCGGCCATACAAACCGCCATCGCCGAAGCGCGCGGACAGATTTCGGCGGTCAAAGCCCAACCCGACACCACTTGGCGCAACACGGTCGAAGCACTCACCGACATCACCGAGCGCGTCGGCCGCATTTGGGGCGTGGTGGCGCATTTGAATTCGGTGGTCGATACGCCTCAATTGCGTGCGGTGTATAACGAATTAATGCCGGAAGTAACGGTATTTTTCACCGAAATCGGCCAAGATATCGAATTATATGAGCGTTTCAAAGCGATTAGAGCCTCTGCCGAATTCGACCGCCTGACCGAAGCGCAGCAAACCAAGCTGGCGCACGATTTGCGTGATTTTGTGTTGAGCGGTGCGGAATTGCCGGCCAAACAACAAGTCGAACTGGCCGCGCTGCAAACCGAAGGCGCGCAATTGTCCGCCCAATTCTCGCAAAACGTCTTGGATTCGACCGATGCGTTTGCCCTGTATTTTGACGATGCCGCGCCGCTGGCCGGTGTTCCGGAAGATGCGCAGGCCATGTTTGCCGCCGCTGCCGAAGCGGAAGACAAAAGCGGCTACAAAGTCGGCCTGCAAATGCCGCATTATCTGGCCGTGATGCAGTATGCCGACAACCGCGGGCTGCGCGAACAAATCTACCGCGCCTATGTGACCCGCGCCAGCGAATTGAGCAACGACGGCAAATTCGACAACACCGCCAACATCAACCGCACCTTGGAAATTGCCCTGCAAACCGCCAAGCTGCTTGGTTTTGCCAACTATGCCGAATTGTCGCTGACCACCAAAATGGCCGACACGCCGGCGCAAGTGACCGGTTTTCTACGCGATTTGGCCAAACGTGCCAAACCGTTTGCCGAAAAAGACTTGGCCGAAGTGCGCGCCTTTGCCGCCGAAGAATTGGGTTTGGCCGACCTGCAGCCGTGGGATTTGACCTACGCGGGCGAAAAATTGCGCCAAGCCAAATATGCCTTCAGCGAAACCGAAGTGAAACAATATTTCCCGGTGAGCAAAGTGCTGCACGGCCTGTTTGCCCAAATCAACCGCTTATACGGCGTGAATTTCATCGAAAAACGCGTGCCGGTTTGGCATCCTGACGTGCGCTATTTTGAATTGGAAAACGGCGGCGCGATTATCGGCGGCGTGTACATGGATTTATACGCCCGCGAAGGCAAGCGCGGCGGCGCGTGGATGAACGACTACAAAGGCCGCCGCCGCTTTATGGACGGCGGCCGGGCCGGCCAAATCCAAACCCCGACCGCTTATTTGGTGTGCAACTTCACCCCGCCGGCAGGCGGCAAAGAACCGCGCTTGAGCCACGATGAAATCCTGACCCTGTTCCACGAAACCGGCCACGGTCTGCATCATTTGTTGAGTCAAGTAGAAGAATTGGGCGTGAGCGGCATCAACGGCGTGGAATGGGATGCGGTCGAGCTGCCGAGCCAGTTTATGGAAAATTTCGTGTGGGAATACGATGTGTTGGCCGAAATGTCTGCCCACGAAGACAACGGCGCTGCCCTGCCGCGCGAATTGTTCGACAAAATGGCCGCCGCCAAAAACTTCCAACGCGGCCTGTTTATGGTGCGCCAAATGGAATTCGCCCTGTTTGATATGCTGATTTACAGCGAAACCGATGCAGGCCGTCTGAACAACTGGGCGCAAGTGTTGGACGAGGTGCGCGAAGAAGTCGCCGTGATTCGCCCGCCGCAATACAACCGCTTCGCCTTGAGCTTCGGTCACATCTTTGCCGGCGGCTACTCGGCCGGTTATTACAGCTACGCATGGGCGGAAGTGTTGAGCGCGGATGCTTACGCCGCCTTTGAAGAAAGCGACGATCTGCGCGCCACCGGCAAACGCTTCTGGCGCGAAATTCTGGCCGTCGGCGGCTCGCGCCCGGCAGCCGAATCGTTCAAAGCCTTCCGCGGCCGCAAACCGCAAATCGATGCCCTGCTGCGCCACAGCGGTTTTGATGTGGATGCGGCTTGATTAAAGGTAGATTGAAGGGTCATAAAGGCCGTCTGAAACTGTATGTTCAGACGGCTTTTTTCACCCACCATCCACCCACTTTTACGGCATAATACGTCTTAACCTTACGCTTCAAAATTGCACACACCATGAGCCTACACCCACCTTCGACCTCGCTTTACCGCAACGCCACTTACCTGATGATGGCGGCCAGCTTATGGGGCATTTTGTATTTCCGTTTGCTGCCGTTGTTGTTTGCGGTGATTCTGACGTATGTGTTCATCACCAAAACCAACGGCATCATTTTGTGGCTGCGCCGCCGTTTGCTGTCGCGCAATACGCTGCTCGACCGCTCGTTGAGTGTGCACAACATCAACCTGCTCTCCACCACGCTGACCATCGGCATTGTGTCGCTGATTTTGTTTTTGCTGTCGATGGGTGTTTATCATTTGATACACGGCGGCAATGTGTCGGTGATGCTGGATAAGCTGGCGGCGATTTTGGCCGACACCAAAAGCAGCGATAATTTGCCCGAGTTTGTATTGAACCTGCTGCCCGATAATTTGGAACAAATCAAGCAATACGGCATTCGGCTGATCGAAGAATACAGCGCCGCGCTGACCCGCATCAGCACCCACAGCATTGCCTCTTTCGTGCATATTCTGCTGGGCATCATCATCGGCGTGATGTTGAGCTACCACCGTTTGCGTATGCGCCGCCAACGCCGCAGCATGCCGGCATTTAAGCGGGAAATGGTGCAGCGCATCGTCAATTTCGAACTGAGTTTCGAACGCGTGTTCATCGCGCAGGCAAAAATTTCCTTGGTCGATACCTTCCTGACCGGCCTGTATCTTTACCTGATTCTGCCGCTTTTCGATATCGAGCTGCCGTTTCGGGTGACCGTGTTGATTATTGCCTTTATCGTCGGGCTGATTCCGGTGGCGGGCAACCTGATTTCCAACACCATCATCATCATTTTGAGCTTGGGCATTTCGCTCTATGTCGCCATCGCTTCATTGGTATTTTTGGTGGTGATCCACAAATTGGAATATTTTTTAAATGCCAAAATCATCGGTTCGGAAATCGAAGCCGGCGCGTGGGAATTGCTGGTGGCGATGATTGTGTTCGAACGCATATTCGGCATCGGCGGCATTGTGGTCGCACCGGTTTATTATGCGTATGTGAAAAACGAAATGAAGTGGCAGAAGCTGATTTAGGCTTATCCAAAGGCCGTCTGAAAGTAAAATCAAACGTTCAGACGGCCTTGATATTATCAAGCTACAACCTATTCAGACATATGCCGGCCGCAGCTCAAGCCAAGATTTGGTTTTCCTATAATATTGAATATAAACATATATAAGCAATCGAGAAAAAAGCGATGCCGTATTTGAATAAAGCCTTATGTACAGGAACAGACCAAATAAAAATTATTGCGGATAATGCAACAATAAAAGAACCGTCTGCTATATTCCGTGCAATGAATTCCTGTCTGATAAGATAAGACACGACTAAAAATACCACACAAAAAAAGACTTTTATTCCAATCGCTTTATTTTCCATATCGCCAGGCAACACCAGTTACCATTCCTCCTGCCAAAGCGCCATTAAATCCCCATCCCACACCTACGAAACCTTCGGTAGCAGCCGCGCTAGCTCCGGCGGACCATGCTAATGTAGTTAGTAAAAAAACGGCTGCCACCAACCGCACCAATGGCAGCCCCCAACCGGACCAAAAGCACCTTATACATATTTCAGTTCTTGAATAGATAAAACTTTCAATGCCATTCTTGGAATTAAAAAATATAAATAGAACCGGTTCAGTATCTACTGACTGAATATATTCGTTAAAATTCATTTACAAAAGAAAGGACATGAAAAAAATTTTTAGAATCATCTAGGAAAAAAAATCATATCAAAAGTAAGCTACCGCCCTACTGTTTGCGACTGTTTTTCAGACGGCGTTTTTATTTCCATTCCCACCACTTTACGGCATAATAAGCCCTTTACAAATATTCATACTTTCAGACGGCCTGAATCCCTTTGCCATGCCGTATGAAACCTCATTCCGGAAAGTTAATTATGTCTGCCAAACAACCGTCGCTCTTCGGCGGCGCGATGATTATTGCCGGTACGATTATCGGTGCCGGTATGTTTGCCAACCCCACCGCCACCTCGGGCGTGTGGTTTACCGGCGCGCTGCTGGTGCTGCTTTATACTTGGTTTTCCATGCTCTCCAGCGGCCTGATGATTTTGGAAGTGAACACGCATTACCCGCATGGTGCGAGTTTCGACACCATGGTGAAAGACTTGCTCGGCAAGGGCTGGAACGTGGTAAACGGTTTGGCGGTGGCGTTTGTGCTGTATCTTTTAACCTATGCCTACATTTTTGTCGGCGGCGATTTGACCGCGCAAGGCTTGGGCAGCCTGACCGGAAGCGAAGTGGCTTTACCGGTGGGGCAATTGGTGTTTTTCGGCGTGTTGGCGTGTTGCGTGTGGGCATCCACCCGCTTGGTTGACCGCCTCACCACCGTTTTAATCGGCGGCATGGTCATTACCTTTATCTGGGCGACCGGCGGTCTGATTTCCACAGTCAAACTGCCGGTATTGTTCGACACCCAAGCCGCACCGCACACCAGCTATTGGATTTATGCCGCTGCTGCGTTGCCGGTGTGTTTGGCGTCGTTCGGCTTTCACGGTAATGTGTCCAGCCTGTTGAAATACTTCGACGGCGATGCGCCCAAAGTCGCCAAAGCCTTGAAAACGGGCACGCTGATTGCCTTAGTAATTTATGTGCTGTGGCAGCTGGCGATCCAAGGCAATTTGCCGCGCAATGAATTCGCCCCCGTGATTGCGGCGGA
The DNA here is from genome assembly GCF_042658245.1 of Neisseria weixii. Taxonomy (NCBI): domain Bacteria; kingdom Pseudomonadati; phylum Pseudomonadota; class Betaproteobacteria; order Neisseriales; family Neisseriaceae; genus Neisseria; species Neisseria weixii. The sequence continues at coordinate 67,219 of NZ_JBHSPY010000004.1, read as the reverse complement.
AGGCCAAGTTTCGGTTTTGATTGAAACGCTGTCGAAATTCGTGCCGACGGGCAGTATGGACAAAGTGTTGTCGTTCTTCGCGTATATGGCAATTGCCAGCTCGTTTTTGGGCGTAACTTTGGGCTTGTTCGACTACATTGCCGATATGTTCAAATGGAAAGAATACGCCGCCGACCGCAGCAAAACCGCCGCCGTCACCTTCCTGCCGCCGCTGGTTTGCTGTTTACTGTTCCCAACCGGTTTTGTGACTGCCATCGGCTATGTCGGCTTGGCCGCAACGGTATGGACGGCTTTGATTCCGGCCATGCTGCTCTACAAATCGCGCCGGAAATTCGGCGCGGGCAAAGGCTACTGCATCGGCGGCGGCGTGTGGCTGATGGTGTGGGTATTCGCCTTCGGCCTCATCAACATTGCTGCGCAAATTTTAAGCCAAATGGGTATTGTACCTGTGTTTACAGGCTGATTATCAGGCCGTCTGAAAGGCGGCCTTTTCTTTTATATTGTGAAACGATAACACCATGCCCCAGACTTTCCACACCGTCATCATCGGTGCCGGTGCAGCCGGCATGTTGGCCGCTGCACGCATTGGTCAGACCGGACACCGCGTCGCGCTGATTGACCATGCTGCCAAAATCGGTGAAAAAATCCGCATTTCCGGCGGCGGCCGCTGCAATTTCACCAACCGCCATCTCAACGGCCACGATGGTTCGGCCTATTATGTATCACAGAAGCCGCGCTTTGTGCGGCATGCCTTGGCGCAGTTTCATGCCGCCGATTTTATTGTCTTGGTGGAAAAACACGGCATCACTTATCACGAGAAACACAAAGGCCAGCTTTTTTGCGACGGCAGCGCTCAGGAAATCATTACCATGCTGCAAAACGAATGCAAACAAGGCCGAGTGGTATGGCACACGGCTTGCACGGTCGAAACCGTCAACCTGCTTCAGACGGCCTCTGCCGCTGATTCACCGCGTTTCCGACTGCACACCGGCCACGGCGAATTTCAGGCACACAATCTGATTGTGGCTACGGGCGGCTTGGCGGTACCTGCCATTGGTGCGTCGCCTTTTGGCTATGAACTGGCCAAGCAATTCGGTCACAGCATCGTACCTCCCGAAGCAGCCTTAGTGCCGCTGCGTTTCGAGCATTGGGCGGAACACGGCTACGACCAGCTTTCCGGCATTGCCCTGCCGGTGCGCATCAGCGTGGGCAGCGGCAAAACGCGTGTGTCGTTTGATGAAGATTTACTGTTCCGCCACAAAGGCTTGAGCGGCCCGGCGATTTTGCAGATTTCCAGCTATTGGCACAGCGGCCAAACCATCGCCATCGACCTGGTACCCGACACCGGCCTTGCCGCTGAATTGTGCACCGGCAAAAACGGCCAAAAAATCCAGCTCAACACCGCCTTAAAATCACTCTGCCCGTCCCTGCCCGAACGCTTACTGGAAACATGGCTGAGGCGCGCCGAGTTCGCCCCGTATGCCGCGCACAAATGGGCGGATGTACCGAATGCCGTCTTAGTCAAACTCGGCCAAAGCCTGAACCAATGGACGCTTCTACCCAGCGGTTCAGACGGCCATAAAAAAGCCGAAGCCACGCGCGGCGGAGTGAATGTGAAAGAAATCGACCCGAAAACCATGCAAAGCAAATTGCAGCCGGGCTTGTATTTCATCGGCGAAGTGATGGACATCACCGGCTGGCTCGGCGGCTACAATTTCCAATGGGCATGGTCTTCGGCCTTATGTGCGGCAGAAGCTGTCTGCCGGGAATCAGCGTAAGCCCCAACCTATTCAGACGGCCTGAATTGCATATTACCGGTGCGAAAAGCGGCGGATTACTGGTAAAATAGGCCGTCTGAAACCTTGTTCGGACTGCATCAATACACGAAAGCCCTCCATGTACGACCACTTTCAATTCCACACCGGAGAAGACTACCCTGCCGATTTGTCACCCGACCATGCCGCCACCCACATGGGCATGTATTTCCAATGGGCGGCCGGTCAAGGGCTGGTGAATCCGGTATGGCAGACTGCGCCGGAAACCGCCTCCGACTTCGCCGCCATGCTGGACGGCACATTTAGCGGTGCGGTATTTGTGCGCAACCATTTGGGCAGCGTGCTCACGCCCCAAGACTTTACCGAACTGGGTCAACGCTTTACCGAGTTTTATTACGACGATGAAGACGAAGGCTACGGCGCGTTTATGGAAGACTACGTCACCACGCTCGATACGCCGCAACTGCCCAGCTTCTACCATGTGGCCGACACGCCCGAAAACTACGCCTTGCTCGCGCCCGTTTTTCAGGCAGCCTTTGAGCGCTGGAAGCATTCTTTAAAAAAAATAATCTGACACGGCCATATTGAAAAAGGCCGTCTGAAAGCCACACTATGCCATCCCACAACAAACTCATCATCCTCGACCGCGACGGCGTGATTAACCAAGACCGCGACGACTTCGTCAAATCCGTTGACGAATGGATTCCGATTGAAGGCAGCATGGACGCCATCGCCTTTCTCACCGAAGCAGGCTACACGGTCGCCGTAGCCACCAACCAATCAGGCATCGGCCGCAAATATTTCACCCTGCAAGACCTCACCGAAATGCACGCCAAAATGCACCGCTTGGCGCTGCAGGCCGGCGGCGTGATTGACGGCATTTGGTTCTGCACGCATTTGGCCGACGACAACTGCAACTGCCGCAAACCCAAGCCCGGCATGATTCAAGACATTTTAAACCGCTTCCAAGCCCAAGCTGCCGACACTTGGTTAGTGGGCGACAGCCTGCGCGATTTGCAGGCCATGGATGCCGTTGGCGGCAAATCAGCCTTGGTATTGACCGGCAAAGGCAAAAAAACCTTGCAGGAGAAGGAAGAAGAATTGCCGGAAAACACGCAAATCTTCGACAATCTGCTGGCTTTTGCACAATACATCACGCAAGAAGAATTGAAACCAGACGAAGCTTAAGGCCGTCTGAAAAGAAAGCGCGCATCATTTATGCTGTTGATTAAAAACCTGATTTACTGGCTGATTCTGTCCGTCAGCCTGATTGTATTGTTTCCCTTTATGCTTTTGGCTGCACCAATCCCCGGCGGCGCACACAAAATGGCGCAAGTTTGGGTATCGATTTTGAATTGGTCGCTGAAAAACATCATCGGTCTGAAATACCGCTTAATCGGCGCGGAAAACATCCCTTCCAAGCCGTCGATTATCTGTTCCAAACACCAAAGCGGCTGGGAAACCTTGGCTTTGCAGGAAATTTTTCCGCCGCAGGTTTATGTTGCCAAACGCGAACTGTTTAAAATCCCGTTTTTCGGCTGGGGTTTGAAACTGGTCAAAACCATCGGCATCGACCGCAGCAACCGCCGCGAAGCCAACGACCAATTGATGAAACAGGGTTTGGCGCGCAAAAACGAAGGCTATTGGATTTCCATTTTTCCCGAAGGCACGCGCCTGCCGCCCGGCACGCACGGCAAATACAAGCTCGGCGGCGCACGCATGGCGAAAATGTTTGAAATGGACATCGTGCCGGTCGCGCTCAACAGCGGCGAATTCTGGCCGAAAGATTCATTTATGAAATATCCCGGCGAAATCACCGTCGTCATCGGCAAACCGATTGCGCACGACAGTGGCAGCGACGCCGAACTAATGGCCGAATGCGAAAACTGGATTGAAGCACGTCAAGCCGAAATCACCGGTCAGGGTCCGTTCGCACCCCAAAAGGCCGTCTGAAACATGCCGCGCTTCACCCACACTTTTTCAGACGGCCTTGAAATCGACATCGATTTAAAACGCAGTGCCAAGAAAAACCTCATCCTGCGCCCCATCGACGGCCAAACAGTCAGCATCAATATTCCGCCGTTTCTCAGCGCCGCGCGTTTGCAACAATGGCTGTCGGAAAACGAATCTTTACTGCGCCAAACTTTAGCCAAAACGCCTGCCCGTCCGCTTACCAACCCTTCGGAAAAACCGGCATGGATTTGGTATCAAGGTGTTCAGACGGCCTTAACCGCTACGCCGCACGCCACCATCACTTTGCGGCCGTCTGAAATTTATCTGCCCGAAAAAAGCTGGCCGCAGCAGCAAACCCATTTGCGCCGCTTCCTGCATCAACGCGCCACCGAATATCTGTTGCCTCGCCTGGCCGGCCACGCGGCCGCCATGGATGTGCACCCTGCCGCCACCGCCTTGAGCAACGCCAAAACCTTCTGGGGCGTGTGCCGCCACCGCACCGGCATCCGCTTGAATTGGCGGCTGATCGGCGTGCCGGAATTTGTGGCCGATTACGTGTGCGTGCATGAACTCTGCCACCTGACCCACCCCGACCACAGCGCGAAATTTTGGGCATTGGTCAACCGCCATACGCCGCACACTGCTGCCGCCCAAGCTTGGCTGAAAGCGCATGGTCATGAATTGTTTGTATTAGGCTGAATCATGCGGTACATTAGCCTCATCTTTCAGACGGCCTGAGATATAGAAAACCCTAAGTTTGAGTGCAGTTCGAAGTTATAACAGCACAGAAAGCGCAGACATATCACGAAGATAGACAAGCTTTCGGGCAGCGCATAACGAAGAAATGTGTCAAAGATAGGGATTTGCAAAGGTCTCGGCCTATTTATTCTTATGCTGCACCGTCTGAATCCCACACGAAAGGATGAATATGCGTTTTCCTGCCAAATTTGTTGCCTTATCGTTAGGCATCCTTGCCGCCACCGCCCAATCCGCCGAACCACAAAACGAACCGCAAACCGTCGCACAAGTGGATATTCCGCGCTACATGGGCACATGGTACGAACAAGTCCGTCTGCCTATGCGTTTCCAAGACGGTTGCGTGTCGGATGTTAAGGCACAATACCGATTGACCGAAAAACAAGTGGTGAAAATCACCAATTCCTGTCGCAAAAAAGACGGCAGCATGATCAGCGCCGATGCGGAAGTGAAAAAAGTGGATGAAAACGGCAGTAAATTGCGTATTTCATTCTTACCCAAGGCTATCAACTGGGTGCCGGTTGCCCGCTCGTCTTACTGGATTTTGCGCTTAGACGACAATTACCAAACCGCGCTGGTCGGCACGCCCAACCGCAAATACCTGTGGGTATTGTCACGCGAACCAAAGCTGGACGAAGCCACTTTACAAAGCTACATCGAAACGGCCAAGCAACAGGGCTATGATGTTTCCAAGCTGGTTCGCAGCGTACAATAAAAATTGATTCATAATAACAAAGGCCGTCTGAATGTTCAGACGGCCTTTGTTTGACTGCATATTATTTGTTGTCAGGGTGGGATTCCGTCGGGCTAGACAACGGCAATTCAGGCATAGTGCGTGCTTTTTCCGGAACAGAGCCGGACAAGGTATGCAAGAATGCGACGATGCTGTCGACCTCTTCCTTCTTCAATTCTTTACCCAATTGCGCCTGCCCCATGATTTGAACGGCTTTATCCAATTCCCACACGCTGCCGTTGTGGAAGTAAGGATAAGTTTTGGCCACATTACGCAAGCCCGGTACGCGGAAGAAATATTGGTCGGCTTCGTTTTTGGTCACATCGGCACGACCCTTGTCGTGGTTCGGGTCTTCAATGAATTTCCAATAAGGACCTTGCACCAAACCGAATTTTTGAAACGAATTACCGCCCAAACCCACGCCGGCATGGCACGCAATACAACCGTTATCCATAAACGAGCGCAGGCCTTTGCGTTCTTGTTCGTTCAAGGCATTGATGTTGCCTTTCAAATATTCGTCCCACTTGGTCGGTGTCAGCAAAGTGCGCTCAAACGCAGCAATCGCGGTGGTGATGTTTTTGAAGCTGATTGCGCCGTCTTGAGGGAAGGCTGCTTTAAACGCTGCCTGGTATTCCGGAATGTTTACGATTTTGGCCACAACGGCTTCTTCGCTGCTGTTCGCCATTTCCACCGGGTTCAGCAACGGCCCGCCTGCTTGCTCTTCCACATCAGCCGCACGGCCGTCCCAGAATTGCATGTCTAAAGTTGCCGCGTTCAACACGGTCGGCGAGTTACGGCCACCGAAGCCGCCTTTGTGACCTTGGCTGGTCGGCATATTGTCCACACCGGCAGAAGCCAAGTTGTGGCAAGAGTTGCAGCTTACGGTATTGCCTTTCGACAAGCGAGGCTCATACCATAATGATTGGCCAAGTTCGACTTGTTCAGGCGTAAAAGGACGCAGCTTCTGCATTTCTTCAGTCGTTGGCAGTGGTTTGAAAATGCCTTGCGCACGTTGCAGCAAATCTTTATCTTCTTGCGATGCGCCGCTGTTATCATACGCAGCCTGAGAAGCCGGTGCCGCATCAGGCTCTGAAGCTGCCGGCGCTGCAACCGGCGCGGAAGCAGTAGGCACAGCCGCTTGCTCAGCAGGCTTGTCACCACAGGCAGCCAATGCCGCCAGCACTGCAAGATAGAGGGCGATTTTGCCGAAAGCTTGGTATTTCATGGCGTATTCCTTTATATATTTATATATTTATATATTAAAAAGGGAAAACACTGCTCACCTAAAGCAGCCGAACCCTATGGTTAGATTTGATGAAAATCCTACATTTGATTACTGCCGTATTGCCATTGCTTTGGTTAATTTATGTATAGAGTATAATCAGACTCGACTGCCGTCTTTTTGCGATAAATCAATTTTGACACCATCATAGCCAAAACCAATACATCGGATAGCTAAAATTTTAACTTCTTATTCATTTCTAAGAATTGCCCGAATTTAACCGCAAATCACGTCGTATCACTTGCGCCCGATGGCCGATTGTTTTAAAGTTAGGCGCAAATCTTACTAGGGAAACTTCTATGAAAATTACTGTTATGGGCGCAGGCTCTTGGGGCACTGCACTCGCGCTACACTTTGCCCAACACGGCAATGAAGTCGCTCTGTGGGCGCGCAATGCCCAACACATCGAAACCTTACAAAACGACCGCGAAAACAAACACGGCCTGCCCGGCTTCCCATTCCCGGAAAGTCTGACCGCACACGCCGACTTGGCCGATGCGTTAAAAGATTCCGAATTGGTATTGATTGTGACCTCCGTTGCCGGTTTGCGCAGCAGTGCAGAATTATTAAAAGCCAACGGCGCCGCAGATATTCCGGTTTTAGCCGCGTGCAAAGGCTTTGAGCAAGACACAGGCTTATTGACCTTTCAAGTATTGAAAGAAGTCTTGCCGGAAAACAAAACACTCGGCGTATTGTCCGGCCCCAGCTTCGCACAGGAATTGGCACAACAATTGCCTTGCGCCGTGGTACTTGCTTCTGAAAACAAAGAATGGATTGAATCGCTGGTTGAGCAGTTAAACAACAACGTGATGCGCTTATACGGCAGCACCGATGTGATTGGCGTGGCGGTCGGTGGCGCAGTAAAAAACGTGATGGCAATTGCGACCGGCCTTTCAGACGGCCTCGAATACGGTTTGAATGCCCGAGCTGCTTTAGTGACCCGCGGTTTGGCGGAAATCACCCGTTTGGCCGTTGCCATGGGTGCGCAGCCCAAAACCATGATGGGCTTGGCCGGAATCGGCGATTTGATTCTAACATGTACCGGCGCCCTGTCGCGCAACCGTCGCGTCGGCTTAGGTTTAGCCGAAGGCAAAGAGCTACACCAAGTACTCAAAGAAATCGGCCACGTTTCAGAGGGTGTCAGCACCATCGAAGAAGTGTTCAACACCGCCTGCAAATACCAAATCGACATGCCTATTACCCAAACCCTGCTTCAACTGATTCGTCAGGAAATGACGCCGCAACAAGTAGTTGAACGCTTGATGGAACGCAGCGCGCGTTTCGAATAACAAGTAAACCAGAATGCCGTCTGAAATATTTCCTCTCTTTCAGACGGCCTTTTCATTGACAGCAATCAAGCATCTCACTATGCTTATCACCATTGTTTTTTCTTACGAATGATGCCCCATGAACCAAGCCCTTGACCAACTGGAAATCAACGTTTGCCAACTTACCCAAAAGTTTGAAACACTGATTGGCGAAAACCGCCGTTTACACGAAGAAATCAACCGTCTCAAACTGGAACAAGAGCAACAAAAACGCGAACACGAAACCGCAATTGACGAATTGAGCGAAGCCTTGCTGGTGCAAGTGGGTAAATTGAAAGAAGATTTACAGGCCAAAATCGACAGCCTTACCGCCGAAAAAGACCAATACCGCAGAGCATTAGAAGAAGGCGCCGCAGAAGTGCGCCGCCTGCTCGCCCGTCTGCCACAAGAAGAATCCTCATATTAAGGACAAAACATGAGCATCGAACAAGTCAATCTCGACATCATGAATGTCAACCTGACCATCAATACACCGACCGAAGAAAAAGATACCCTGATTCAAGCTGTCGAAATGCTGAATAAAAAAAGCGAAGCCATTAAAGAAAGCGGCCGCATCGTCGGCACCGACAAAATCATTGTCATGGCCGCTTTAAATGTTGTACACGACCTACTGAAAGTCAGCCTCAAAGATGATTTGGCAATCGGCGAATTTCAGCGTAAAATAACAGATATGAGCAATGCTTGCCAAAAAGCATTGTCCCGCTTAGAGCAAAATTGATTTTCTTTTCCCTGCAGTGTACGCGAAGGCATATATTCCTTTGAACCAATAAGTTCGCTTCAGGTTGCCGGGAGCAGTAGTGAGCGCGATCGTCTTTTACAGATGAACCCGAAACTACCCGAGGTGGCCGCCTTGTCAGATAAGGTTCAAGCGGATTCAGCCGAAACGGCATATGCGGGGATTCCCATATCAAGCCATACCTCGACATACCTCGACGGTATGGCTTTTTCAATATCGTATTTAATCGCGGAAAAGCAACAAAACTTTGATCAAAAAACTTTTATTGCCGTTTTATTAAAACAATTACTTTCATACTGCCTCAATACGATTGACAAAAGACATTATCGAATTTAAAATCCATAGCTTTCTATATCTATCTGGATTTCCACTATGAAAACCTTTTCAGCGAAACCGCATGAGGTGAAGCGCGAATGGTTCGTCATCGACGCTCAAGACAAAGTTTTGGGTCGCGTTGCGGCCGAAGTCGCACACCATCTGCGTGGCAAACACAAACCTGAATACACCCCTCACGTTGATACCGGTGACTACATCATCGTCATCAATGCAGACAAATTGCGCGTGACCGGTGCTAAATTCGAAGACAAAAAATACTACCGTCACTCAGGCTTCCCCGGCGGTATCTATGAGCGTTCATTCCGCCAGATGCAAGAGCAATTTCCGGGTCGCGCCTTGGAACAAGCTGTAAAAGGCATGTTGCCAAAAGGTCCTTTGGGTTACGCTATGATCAAAAAATTGAAAGTGTATGCCGGCGAAGAACACGGCCATGCTGCACAACAACCTAAAGTTTTAAAATTGAAATAAGGACACGACATGAACGGTAAATACTACTACGGCACAGGCCGCCGCAAAAGTTCAGTGGCTCGTGTATTTCTGACCAAAGGTAACGGTCAAATCACCGTTAACGGCCGCCCTGTTGACGAATTTTTCGCTCGCGAAACCAGTCGCATGGTGGTTCGCCAGCCATTGGTTCTGACTGAAAATGCAGAATCATTCGACATTAAAGTTAATGTTATCGGCGGCGGCGAAACCGGTCAATCTGGTGCCATCCGTCACGGCATTACCCGAGCTCTAATCGACTTTGATGCTGCTTTGAAATCTGCTCTTTCTGCTGCTGGCTTTGTAACTCGCGATGCCCGAGAAGTGGAACGTAAAAAACCAGGTTTGCGCAAAGCACGTCGCGCAAAACAATTCTCAAAACGTTAATTTGTTTTCAGATATTACCTCAAAAAAGCCCGCACAATTATTGCCGGGCTTTTTTATTATCTCTACCGCCCGAACACTAAACATTTCAGACGGCATACCTATTCACTTTTTTATAAAGTTCGGCTATATAATATTCCAAAATATCTTAATTTTTGAAAAGATATGCAATAAAAAAAGACTTCAACCCGTCGTCTCGGTATGATGAAACCATCCGCACTACATCAAAACAGGCGGCAAGAACATATTAAATATTAAATAATGAAAGGAATATTATGGGCTGGTTAGGCACAATTTTGGTAGGTTTTATCGTTGGCGTATTGGCTAAATTTTTGCATCCGGGCAACGATAAATTAGGTTTCATCATGACCACGATTTTGGGTATTGCCGGTGCGGCCTTGGCCGGCGTGGTCGGCGAAGCTTTGGGTTGGTATCAAGTCGGCGAAGGCGCAGGCTGGATTGCCTCTACTATCTTTGCGATTATTATTTTGGCTGTCTACACACGCATCGTGAAAAAATGATGATTGACTGACGCCAAAGATAAAACAGGCCCGCCAATGGCCTGTTTTTCTTGCTATAAAACTCCTAATTATGCAACACACTCTTCTATCTTATTTCAAATCTTTTTTACAGGCCGCACTGATTTTTGCGCTTATTTCTGTTGCCATTGATTGGTGGTGAAAACCCAGTCAACCTGTTTCCTTTACTGAGCAGAATCTCGCTCCAGTCAATCAGAACCAAACTTCGCTTAACTACTTCAGCCAAGACCGTGTCGCGATTGTGTATTTCTGGGGAACATGGTGCGGCATTTGTAAATACACTTCCTCCTCAGTAGAAAAGCTCCATCAAAACCATATTCCGGTCATCAGCATTGCCTTAAAATCGGGCGATGATACGGAATTAAAAGAATATCTCAACCAAAATCAGCTCTCTTTCCCAACCGTCAACGATTCAGACGGCCTGATTACCCAACAATGGAACATCAATGTCACCCCCACCTTTGTTTTGATGAAAAACGGCCAAATGCTTCATGCCACTACGGGTATCAGCAGCTACCGGGGGCTGCGCCTACGCGTGCTTATCAGCAATCTGATATATTGATATTTACATCCAAGGAAATCCGATTATTTTAAATATAAAATCGACTTGTAAAAATTAAACGGTATTATGTATTAATCATTGGTATTTTCAAAATAAACAAACTATCTTAACAATTAATACTTAATGATTCTATTGAGATTATTTCTAAAATAGACTAATATAAGCTTAGAGGATAGCTCAAAAATCTTATCATTATTATCATCAAAACAAACTAACACCGTATTCAATCAAGGCTGAAGCAGTAGACCGTTTATTTCAATATAAATTTGTACAATGGCCGCCCATAACCTTGGCGTAAGCCCTTATTATTCTGCCACGCTTCCATGATTTGAATCTTAGTTACAACGGAGAACTTCTCATGCCTAACCAGTCTAAACACGCATCAATTAATATTGCCTTGATCCAAGCTCGAGAAGCTTTGATGACGCAATTTCGCCCGATTTTGAACCAAGCCAATGTAACCGACCAACAATGGCGTATTATCCGCCTATTGGCCGAAAACGGCACATTAGACTTCCAAGATTTAGCCAATAAAGCCTGCATCTTGCGCCCCAGCTTGACCGGCATTCTGACCCGCTTGGAAAAAGCCGGCCTGGCCGTACGACTGAAGCCTTCCAACGACCAGCGCCGTGTTTATCTGAAGCTGACTCAAGAAGGAGAAAAGCTTTATCAAACCATCGGCGCACAAGTGGATGACCGCTACGATGCCATTGAGGCTATTTACACTAAAGAAAAATTGGACACATTACAAAAATTGCTGGCCGAACTGTCTGAAATCGAGCAGGCTTTAAAATAAAAAGTTATCACAGAATGACTGATTCAACACACACACTTAAGCAACCGTTTCGTGATGCCATGGCTTCTGCAGCAGCAGGTGTGCATGTCATTACAACAGACGGTGCCATCGGGCGTTATGGCATTACCATGACTGCCGTAACATCAGTAACGGATGATCCGCCTACCATTATGCTGTGTATCAACCGTGAAGCCGCCATCATTCCAATTTTATTGCAAAACCGCGATTTATGTATCAACACGCTTTCAGGTGGCCAACAAGATATTGCCGAGCATTTCGCCGGCATAACCAATCTTTCACCAGAAGAACGCTTTGAATATCATATCTGGCATCGCGGTCAAACTGGCCAACTCGAGGTAGAAGGCGCTTTAGCTCATCTGCACGGTCAAGTTATCGAGCAGCACGAGATTGGTACGCACTATATTTTTTATGTCCGTATCAACGAAATCAAAATAGCCGACACGAACTCGCCTGCTTTATTGTATTTCCGAAGACAATTCAAATCATTAGCATAGAAAGATGCTGTCTGAAACGTTATTTTCAGACAGCATTTTTCTAATGAATATTAATTACGGCGTGCATCCAGCAAATAAGATGTGTTGCCTAAATCTGCCTGACCCTTGGCTTTCTCAGTACGCAAACGCTTACCTACCAGCACTACGCGCCCCTGCTCATTCAACAATTCCAAATGGCGCGAATTAAAACGATAGCTTTGCACATTATGCAAGACTTGCGGCAAGTTACGCTCCGCCACATTTTCAGCACATTGGTTATCTGTTTGAATTTGGTTAAACGTCAGCATATGGCTACTGCCCAAACCATATCGGCCCGATACTTTGACACATTCCGACACAGCACTAAAACCGTCATCACTATTATTAATAGTAAAAATCGCATTAGGGTCATTTGGCGAATAGCCACCAACATCGCTCAAGCGCCATGCACCATAAATATTAGGTGCTTTATCCAACGGATTTGCCACTGGAATCACTACCGGAAAACACGCTGACAATAACAAAGGTAAGAGAAGTGCAGTTTTCTTCATCTGTATTCTTTCTGAATGGGTTAAAATCACGCAGACCCCATAATGTATTTTTATGCTGATACTATAAAGGATGATGGAAAGGCCATCTGAAATTTATGCTTATCGGAAGTTAAACTCGATAAACTGCATGAAACATTCGTATCCCAACTTGTCGAAGCGTACTATCGACTATACAATTTCAAATATTTCACAAGATTTCGGGATACACACATGAAAGCAATGATTCTGGCTGCCGGTCGCGGTGAGCGCATGCGCCCCTTCACCGACACCTGCCCTAAACCGCTGTTAAAAGTTGGCAAAGAGCCGCTTATCGGCTGGCATTTACGCCGTCTGAAACAAGCCGGAATCACAGAAATTGTCATCAACTATGCATGGTTGGGAGAACAAATCGAGAAAACGCTAGGTAATGGTGGGCAATACGGTGTCAACATTGTCTATTCGCCGGAATTATCCGGCGGGCTAGAAACTGCCGGCGGCATCGCCACCGCCTTGCCTTTATTAGGCAACGATCCGTTTTTGGTTATCAACGGCGACGTATTAACCGACATTGATTTTCAAACGGCCGCTTCTGTGGCTCAAACTTTGACGCAAAAACAACAACTGGCGCATTTGTGGCTGGTCAATAATCCGGCACACAACCTAAGTGGCGACTTCAAGCTACTTTCAGACGGCCTGATTGCCCCTACCCCTCATAACGGTCAAGGCTTAACTTTCAGTGGCATGGGCGTTTATCACCCTGATTTGTTTCAACACACCCCTGCCCACCAAGCAGCCAAATTAGCGCCACTTTTGCGTTCAGCAATGGCTAAACAACAAATCAGCGGCCAAAAACATAACGGACTTTGGCTAGATGTCGGCACTATAGCAAGATTGGAAGAAGCCAGCCGCCTGGCTGAAAACTGGGTATAAACCCTGTTTTATCCGATAAGTTCAACAAACTATTGAATCCGTCTGAAATATAAAGTTCAGACGGCTTTAGCCTAATTACCCAAAATTAAAAGCCTGCTATTGAAGCAGGCTTTTAATAATTCAGTCAATCAATTATCAGAAGAATTTTGACGGCGCAAAATAGCCGGAATTTCAAAATCATCTAAAACCGATTGATTACCAAAATCGGCAGCAGTCAGGTTCATACCGCGCGTGCCACGGCCTGAGCGCACCAAACCATCGATATTATGTAATTGCTGCGCTTGTTGCGGTGCATATTCTTCGCGACCACCCAAGGTTTGCTGTACGCGTGAAGAAGCACGTACCGGTGCAACTTGATGGCCGTGCTCTTGCAAACCGGTTGCAATGATGGTCACACGAATTGCATCTTCGCTCATATTTTCATCTTCAGCAGTACCAAACTTACATTCCGCATCCGGATGAGCATTACTGTTTACGACTTTCATGATTTCGCCGTATTCAGACATTTTCAAGCAACCCGGTGCAGTGGTCACATTAACCAACACGCCGCGTGCGCCATCCAAGGTTACACCATCCAACAATGGGCTGGAAATCGCTTGCTCGGTAGCCAACCGCGCGCGGTCAATCCCTTGGGCAAAGCCCGACCCCATCATGGCCATACCTTTAATGCCCATAACGTTCTTCACGTCGGCAAAGTCGACGTTGATGAAACCAGGGTTGGTGACCACTTCAGAGATGCCAGCAACGGCGTTACGCAATACATCGTCTGCAGTACGAAAGGCATCACGCATGGTGGCATCTTCACCCAATACCGTGAACAATTTGTCATTCGGAATCACAATCAGTGAATCCACTTGACTCTTCAATTGCTCCAAACCGTTTTGAGCGATATGACCGCGTTTATTACCTTCAAAATTGCTCGGACGGGTTACCACGGCAACAGTCAGAATACCCATTTCTTTGGCGATTTCTGCCACAACAGGTGCTGCACCAGTACCGGTACCGCCCCCCATACCGGTGGTGATGAACAACATATTGGCGCCACGAATAGCATCTTCGATCGCTTCACGCTCTTCTTGAGCGGCAGCACGACCAATTTCAGGGTTAGCACCTGCGCCCAAACCGCGAGTCAGATTAGTGCCCAATTGAATACGTTTGGCCGCATTGTTTTTACCCAATGATTGGGCATCGGTATTGGCACTGATGAACTCCACACCTTGAATGGTGTTTTCAATCATGTTGTTGATGGCATTACAGCCACCTCCACCTAAGCCAATCACTTTAATAACTGCAGGGCTTGCGGCTGATTCCGCTACGTCGTAAACAAATTCCATTCAAATACTCCTCCGCGCCCTGCTGTGAGGACGGTTAAAAATAAGCTCTTGCTGCATATTATATAAGAAGTAGCCGATGACTTGCAAAATACTTCTCATTTGTCACTGCCACAAATAAATATTATCTACATTTTTTAAACAAAAAACATACAGTTTACATTCAAACGGCCTAAACCATCATGCTGACTGATTAGGCCGTTTGAATATTCTTGGTGACACGATAGCCGTTGTAGCAGGTTAGAAATTATCCTTTAAGAATTTTTGGAAGCGTGCCCACAAGCTGAGCTTCTCACCGCTATCGCCACCAACCTGTACCGCACCGGTTACCAGGCTGCCGTCTTCTTCGCCACGCGCAGCTTGCAACAGGCCGATAGCAGTCGCATAGCGTGGATTGCGGATACGCTCTGATACGCCACCCATTTCTTGCGGCACACCGATACGCGCCGGCAAATTGAAGATTTCTTCTGCCAATTCAACAATGCCAGTCAGCATAGAGGCACCACCGGTCAACACGATGCCGGAAGTTAACACTTCTTCAGGGAAGCCTGAACGGCGTAATTCATTTAAGGTTAATTCCAAAATTTCTTCAACACGCGGGCCAATCACGCTGGCCAATACGCGGCGTGAAATTTGGCGCGGCAAACGGTCGCCCACGCTCGGTACTTCAACCATTTCGTCCAGACCTTCCATGGTCGGAATGGCAACGCCGTAATGAATTTTGATGTATTCGGCCGCGCTGTGCGGCGTACGTAAAGCTTGTGCCAAATCTTTGGTAATCAGGTCACCTGCCACCGGAATCACGGCAGTATGACGGATGGCGCCATTGGTATAAACTGCGATGTCGGTCGTACCTCCGCCAATGTCGATAACACACACGCCCAAGTCTTTTTCATCTTCGGTCAGCACCGCTTGGCCGCTGGCCAAAGGCTGCAACATGATTTGATCCATCTGCAAATCACAACGCTGAATGCATTTTTGGATATTTTGCAAAGCAGTATTGGCACCTGTAATGATATGCACGCGCGTATCCAAACGCACGCCGCTCATACCGATCGGCTCTTTTACGCCCGGCTGGTTGTCGATGATGTATTCCTGCACCACCGTATGTAAAATATTGTGATCAGGCGGAATATTGATGGCTTTGGCAGTTTCGATGGCACGGTCGATGTCGGCCTGCGTCACTTCGCCGTCTTTGATTTTCACGACGCCTTGCGAATTCAGGCTGCGGATGTGGTTGCCGGCAATGCCCGTGGTCACATGGGAAATTTTGATATCCGCCATTAATTCAGCTTCATTTACCGCTTGTTTGATGGCTTGTGCAGTCGCATCGATGTTGGTCACCATACCGGCTTTCAAGCCGCGTGATGGCGCTTGCCCCAAACCGACGATATGGATTTCATTGTCTTCTTGCACTTCCCCAATGAGTGCAATCACTTTTGACGTGCCGATATCTAATGCACTGATGTATTTGCCTTGTTCCATAAAGTCCCATTCATTTCGCTAATGTTGTATTTTTTACTGAGCCTAATTATTCAGACGGCTCATCCAAAGGTTGTTTGTATCGCACCGAAAAACCGTCTTTATAACGCATATCGACATACGCCAAACGGTCGCTGTGCTTTTGCAGCAGACTTGGCCAAATTTCAGCAAAGAACTGCAGACGTTTGATTTCATGCTCGCGCCCTAAGCGCACGGTAATCCCGTTATCCAACACCACCGACCAAGCCGATCGAGGTGTATAAATCAGCTCTTGCACTTTTAAATCGCGCGCACCGAGAATGCCGGTAAATTCATTGTAATGTTTGACCATGTCTTTACCGGTACCAGGCTGGCCTTCGAAAACCGGCAAATCCTGTTCCAAGGTGGCTTGGAACACATTGCCTTTGGTATCGACCAAACCTGATTTTTTCCATTGCGCAATGGCGATGCGCTCGGTCAGATGGATTTCAACCGTATCCGGCAAGCGACGGCGCACCAAAGCCGAATCCACCCAAGGCAATTGTTGAAAAGCTTCTTGCGCAGCATTCATATCGGCACGGAAAATATTGCCGACTAAGTGTTTTTGCGCAATGGTTTGCAGATCTTTGTCATCAATATGGGTCAGCTTGCCTTCAATGGCGACCTGCTTGATGGGAAAGTGATTCGAATGATACACCCATGCCATGCCTGTGCCGATGAGCAACAGCGCCGCCAACACACATAACCATCTTGTTAACCGCCCCAAGGCGCCGGCATCATCCCACATGAGCAGTTTTCAAAATTTCAAGACATAAATCGGCAAAATCCAAGCCGGTTTGGGCGGCGGATTTTGGTACCAAACTGTGACCGGTCATACCGGGCAGGGTATTGATTTCCAAAAGATACAGCTTACCGTCGTTATCTTTCAGAAAGTCAACGCGCACGCAGCCTTCCGCACCAATCGCCTGCGCCCCGCGTACAGCCAGCTCGCGCATCAAAGCTTCATCGCTTTCGCTCAAATCGGACGGGCATTGGTAAACGGTATCATCGCGCTGATATTTGGCTTCCCAGTCGTAAAACTCGGTTTGCGGAATGATGTGTATGCTTGGCAAACCGCGGTTGCCCAATACCGGACAAGAATACTCGCCGCCGCCGATAAAGCGCTCGGCAATAATCTCACCCTGCAAGTGTTTCAATTCTTCATAAACAGCTTTCAGACGGCCTGTTTCTTTCACTTTTACCACACCGACGCTACTGCCTTCCGCCGCCGGTTTGACAAACATCGGTAAGCCTAAGGTTTTTTCAACGGCATCGAAATCACTGTCATCACGCAATACGGCAAATTCCGGCACAGGTAAACCTAACGCTTGCCAAATCAGCTTGCAGCGGTATTTATCCATGCCAATGGCTGAGGCGGCCACGCCGCTGCCGGTATAAGGCATATTCATCAATTCCAATGCGCCTTGAATCGCACCGTCTTCACCGTAAGTGCCGTGTAAAATATTGAAGGCCGTCTGAAAACCTTGGGTTTTCAATTCGACCAACGGGGTTTCTTTCGGGTCAAACGCATGTGCATTAACACCTTTGCTTTTCAAAGCGGCCACAATAGCGGCACCGCTGTCTAAGGAAATGTCGCGTTCGGTTGAAAAACCGCCCATCAACACGGCTACTTTGCCAAAATTCTGCATACTGCTTGTCTTTCTAATCTTTCAGACGGCCACTCTGTTGAGACGGCCTTTCCCATTATTATTGTTATTATTGTTTGGTCGCATCCAACATGGCTTGCGGTACTTTATTGATACTGCCTGCCCCCATGGTCAGTACCACATCGCCATCTTGCAGCACATTCAGCAACATCTCCGGCAATTCAGCCACGTTTTCGCAATAAATCGGCTCCAGTTTACCCAATACACGAATGGCACGCGCCAAGGCGCGCGAATCGGCCGCGGCAATCGGCTCCTCACCGGCAGCATAAACTTCGGTCAAAACCAGCGAATCAACAGTATTTAATACCTTAGTGAAATCTTCAAACAAATCGCGGGTACGCGTGTAGCGATGCGGCTGGAATGCCAACACCAAACGCTTATCGGGATACGCACCACGCGCGGCAGCCACCGTGGCAGCCATTTCTACCGGATGATGGCCGTAATCATCCACCAGCAAAGCTTTACCGCCTTTAGGCAACGCTACTTCACCATATTTCTGGAAGCGGCGGCCGACGCCGGCAAAGCCGAGCAAACCTTGTTGGATTGCTTCAACCGAAGCACCCACTTCCAAGGCCACGCCGATGGCGGCCAAAGAGTTCGATACATTATGGCGGCCCGGCATATTCAACACCGCTTCAAACGGCGCTTGCTCGTGGCCTTTCATGTTGACATGCACGGTAAATTTCATTTGTGCACCGACGTTTTCAATATCGGTGGCGTAAATATCAGCAGTATCATCCAAGCCGTAAGTGGCAAACGGTTTGCTTACTTTCGGCACAATCGCGCGCACGTATTCGCTGTCGATACACAAAAACGCTTTACCGTAAAACGGCATGCGGTGGATAAAGTCAATAAAGGCCTGATGCAGCTTTTCCACGCTGTGGCCATAAGTATCCATGTGGTCTTCGTCAATGTTGGTGACCACCGACATAATCGGCGTCAAGTGCAGAAAAGACGCATCCGATTCGTCCGCTTCGGCCACGATATATTCGCCCTGCCCCAAACGGGCATTCGAGCCGGCCGCAGTAAGTTTGCCGCCGATCACGAAAGTCGGATCCAAACCAGCCGCAGCTAAAATCGAAGCAGTCAGACTGGTGGTGGTGGTTTTGCCGTGGGTACCCGCAATGGCGATACCGTCGCGGAAACGCATCAATTCCGCCAGCATGAGCGCACGCGGAATCACAGGAATATGTTGCTCATTAGCCGCCACCACTTCAGGGTTATCGGCTTTTACGGCGGTAGAGGTCACCACCACATCGGCACCGTTAACGTGTTCGGCAGTATGACCGGGATAAACTTGGATACCCAAAGCCGACAAATGCTCAGTAGTAGCGTTTTTCGACTGATCGGAACCGGAAACCTTGAAACCCAAATTGTGCAAAACTTCAGCAATGCCGCACATTCCGACACCGCCGATGCCGACAAAGTGAATATTGGTTACTCGATTTTTCATCATGATTTCTGTCCCGAAGTCGATTTTTACGTAAAACCGTTATTTTAAAGGGCTGTTGCGTTATGCGCTATCGTTTTATTGTAAAGGATGATTAACATAGCATGTCAGGCCGTCTGAAACTGCCCACGTTTTTCAGACGGCCTGTTTAAACGACTTATCCCACCACATCAACCGCGGCCTGCGCCACATCATCGGCACTGTGCGGCAGAGCCAAAGTACGGGCTTGCTCTGCCCATTGCAAACATTGCCCACGCTTTAAACCACTCAACACTTCGGCCAGCTTTTCCGGCGTCAATTGCGGCTGCGGCAACAACAAACCGGCTTGCGCACGCACCATAAAACGGGCGTTGGCGGTTTGGTGGTCGTCCACCGCATGCGGATACGGCACCAACAACGCACCGACACCGGCAGCGGTCAGTTCAGCAATCGTCAGCGCGCCGGCGCGGCAAATTACCAAATCGGCATCGCGATAAGCCGATACCATGTCGGTAATAAATTCCACACATTCGGCTTCTACACCCAAGGCATCGTAATCTGCCTGCAGGCTGCCCAATTTATTGCGGCCGGACTGGTGATACATTTGCGGCCGCTGATGCTCAGGCAGCAAAGCCAGCGCTTTCGGCAAGGTTTGGTTCAAAATGTCCGCACCCAAGCTGCCACCCATCACCAATATTTTCAGACGGCCTGCTCTATCAGCAAAGCGTTCGGCAGGGGTCGGCAAACGGGCAATATCCGCACGCACGGGATTGCCGACCAAACCGTTTTCGTGTTCAAACGCTTTCGGGAACGCATACAGCACGCGTTTCGCCCAGCGTGACAATTGGCGGTTGGACAAGCCGGCCACCGCATTTTGCTCGTGAATCACAATCGGCACGCCACACAATTTGGCAGCGACGCCGCCCGGAAAGGTCACAAAACCGCCAAACCCAATCACGCAAGCGACACGGTGTTTTTTGATGATGCGCTGCGCCGAACGAACGGTTTTAAACAATGTAAACGGCAAGATCAGCTTGCGTTTCAAACCATTGCCACGCACACCTTTAATCGCCAAGGTTTCCAACAAAATATCGTATTGCGGCACGATACGCGTTTCCATCGCGCCTTCGCTGCCCAGCCAAATCACATGATGACCGCGCACGCGCAATGAATCCGCCACAGCCAATGCCGGAAAAATATGGCCGCCGGTACCGCCGGCCATCAACATAAATGTCTTCCCGCCCATTACTCTATCCTTCTATCTGATAACCGCGCATTTTTTGGCGGTTTTCATAATCAATCCGCAACAACAATGTCATGCAGACTAACATAATCACCACAGCCGAACCACCGTAAGACATCAACGGCAAGGTTAAGCCCTTGGTTGGTAGAATACCGATGTTAACACCGATATTAAAGAAACTCTGAATACCGATCCAAATGCCGATGCCGTTGGCCACATAGGCGCTGAAAATCAAATCCAAATCCCGCGCCTGCTTGCCGATGGAAAAAGCGCGCACCACCAGCCAGCCATAACAAAACACCAATACACACATGCCGAGAAAGCCGAATTCTTCACCAATCACGGCAAAAATAAAGTCGGTATGCGCTTCAGGCAGGTAAAAGCGTTTTTCCAAACTTGCACCCAAGCCCACACCCAGCCATTCGCCACGCGCAATCGCCATTAAGGAATGAGTCAATTGATAGCCCTTGCCCAACGGATCTTCCCAAGGGTTCAGAAAGCCCGCCATCCGCGCCATACGGTAAGGTGCGGCCAAAATCAAAGCACCCATACCGATCAATACCATCACCACCATCATGGCAAAATATTTCCACGGGAAACCGGCCAAAAACAGCATTCCCATAATGATGCCGATAATCACCACAAAAGAGCCGAAATCGGGTTGCGCCATAATTAAAATCAGGCCGGCCACCAACAGCGAGCCCGGTTTGATGATTTTTTTTACACTCTGCAACACCTCCGCCTTGCGCGTGAACAAACTGGCCAAATACAAAACCGCCGCCAATTTGAACATTTCGGTCGGTTGCAGATTAACCGGACCGATGTGAATCCAACGTGTAGCACCGTTAATCTCACGTCCCACGCCCAATACCACAATCAGCAATATCCCGCACAAGGCGAAATACCAAGGCATAAACTTTTTCCAAGCCGCCATCTTAAAAAGGGAAATGACGCCGCACACAATCACACCCAAGACGATAAAACCGGCCTGTTTGTACAAAAATGAAAACTGATCTCCGCCTTCAGCCGCCGCATACGCAATCGATGCCGAATAAATCATCAGCAGGCTGAATGCCGTCATCAGGATAATCATCCACAACAACGAAACATCGATTTTTTGGCCGCTGCGGACAATCTGGCGGTCGAGAATTTTAGATACATTCATGATAGGAAACAGTCATTACAGCTTGAATAAAGCGTTCAGACGGCCTGACACATTCAGGCCGTCTGAACAAAGATTACGTTGTTTATGAATCATTATTTCAGTTTTGACGTTTTCAGACGGCCTACAAAGCCTGAAACGCTTCAATAAACACTTCTGCCCGATGCGCGTAGCCGGTGAACATATCAAAGCTGGCGCAAGCCGGGCTCAACAACACCACATCACCCGCTTCGGCTCGGGCATAGGCCGTCTGAACCGCTTCTTGCAAAGTGGCACAATCGGTCATCGTCACGCCGCAATCGGCCAAATCGCGGCGAATCAACGGTGCATCTTCACCAATCAGCAGCACGCCTTTGGCCTTGCCTGCCAACACATTTTTCAGCGGTGAAAAATCCTGTCCTTTGCCTATACCGCCCAAAATCACCCACAGCGGATTTTGCAAACCGGCAATCGCGGCGGCGGTAGCACCGACATTGGTGCCTTTGCTGTCGTCGATAAACATCACGCCGTTTTTCTCACCGATTTTTTCCACACGGTGCGGCAAGCCTTGGAAGGTTTTAACGTGTCCCAATAAAGCTTCGCGCGGCAAACCGATGGCTTCGCACAAAGCCACCGCCGCCAGCACGTTGGCCGCATTATGCAGGCCTTGCAGCGGAATATCGGCCGTTGTCAGCAAATCATCGCTGCCGTGTTTCAGACGGCCTGTTTCACGTTCCAGCCAATAATCGGCGGGGCATTCAATCGAAAACCATTTCACCTCACACCCGGCCCGTTTCATGGCACGGCAAAACACATCGTCTGCATTCAATACCTGCACACCTTCGCCACGGAAAATTTTGTCTTTGGCATGGGCGTAATCGAGCAAATCGTCGTAGCGGTCGAGATGGTCTTCGGAAATGTTTAAAACCGTCGCCGCACTCGGACGCAGGTTTTCGGTGTTTTCCAACTGGAAGCTGGATAATTCCAATACCCATACATCGGCTTTTTTACCTTCGCGCTGCAACTCAGCTTCCAAAACCGGTGTACCGATGTTGCCCGCAATCACGGTGTCTAAGCCGCATTTGATGCACAAATAGCCAACCAAGCTGGTAACGGTGGTTTTGCCGTTGCTGCCGGTGATGGCGATGACTTTGTCGCCGCGCTCGTTCAACACGCCGGCCAATATTTCAATGTCGCCCAGCACGCGGCCGCCATTGGCTTTGAATTCGGCAATATCCGGCTGACGCTCACTGATACCCGGGCTGATGGCCAGCGTATCGAAATCTTCCGCCAGCGCATCTTTCAGACGGCCTGTGTAAAACTTCAAGCCGTCAAACATTTTGCCGATTTGTGCCACGCGCTCCGGCTTGAGTGCCGCATCGTAAACCGCCACTTCGGCACCGGCTTGGCGCAAAAACGCAATCATCGCAATGCCCGAGGCGCCCAAACCTGCGACCAATATTTTTTTATTTTGCCAATTCATTTTGTGTTCGATTCAATAGATTTCATTGTGGGTATTCAGGCGGATTCAGGCCGTCTGAAAAAATCCGTTTACATCATAACGCGGCAGCATTTCCTGCAATGCGGCCTGTCTTCCTGACTGCCGGCACCGGGCGGCATCGGCGGCGCGACACCGGCTTCATGCCGATTGCGCATCCAATCGGCCATCGCATAGATTTGCAGCAGCAAAGGTTCGGCCAGCTTTTTATCGATTGCCAATTCACTCAAGGCTTGGGCAAAACAGGCCACCCATTCATCGCGCACTTGGCTTTTTACCGCAAACGGCATGTGGCGCGCACGGAGTTGCGGATGGCCGTATTTTTGTTCAAACAAAGGCGGGCCGCCTAGCCAACCGCTGAAAAATTCGTAGAGCTTGTCGCGAACCAAAGTCATGTCGTCACCATGTATCTCGCGCAAGGCTTGATATTTCGGCTCAAGTTCCATTAAATCGTAAAACGGCCGGTCAAGGCGCGCACACCTTGTTTACCGCCCAATGCTTGATACATAGCTGCTCCAAAGCCGCCCGAACATCAACGTGTTTCAGACGGCCTGTTTCCATTAGCGGATTTTCAAGGTGCTCAAACCAATCAGCACCAGCACAATGGTGATAATCCAAAAGCGCACCACCACTTGTGTTTCTTTCCAGCCTTTTTGTTCATAATGGTGGTGAATCGGCGCCATCAGGAAAATGCGTTTTTTGGTGCGTTTATACCAGCCGACCTGCAGCATCACCGAAATCGCCTCCACCACAAACAAACCGCCCATGATGAACAACACGATTTCCTGGCGCACAATCACGGCCACCGTACCCAAAGCCGCGCCTAAGGCTAACGCACCCACGTCGCCCATAAAAACTTGTGCCGGATACGCGTTAAACCATAAAAAGCCCAAACACGCGCCGCACATTGCGGCGCAGAATATCACCACTTCATTGGCTCCGGCCACATAAGGCAATTGCAGATAGCGGGCAAATTCGCTGTGGCCGCCGGCATAGGCAAAAATGGCCAAACCGCCGGCCACCAACACCACCGGAAACGCGGCCAAACCATCCAAACCATCGGTCAGATTCACCGCATTGGAAGTACCGACAATCACCAGATAAGTCAGCACCACAAAACCGATACTGCCCAAAGGATAAGCGATTTGCTTAAAAAACGGCACAATAAATTCCGTACTCGATGGCAGCTCGGCCGCGTAAAACAAAAAAATACCCGCCAACAAAGCCACGGTCGATTGCCACACCATTTTAAATTTGGCCGACACACCGTTCGGGTCTTTATAAACCACTTTGCGCCAGTCGTCGTAGAAACCAAGCGCACCGGTTGACAGCAATACCGCCAGCAAAATCCAGATATACGGGTTGCCCCAATTGCCCCACAACAAAGTTGATACGGCAATAGCGGTCAGAATCAGCGAGCCGCCCATGGTCGGCGTACCGTTTTTTACCAAGTGCGTTTGCGGACCATCGGTGCGGACCGCTTGGCCGACTTTCAATGCCGTCAGCTTGCGGATTGCCCATGGTCCGAGCAGCAGCGAAAACACCAGCGCGGTCAATGCCGCCATCACCGCACGGAATGTGGTGTATTGGAAAACGTTCAGCGCGGAAAACCAATCGCTGAAATGGGCAAGCCATAAAAACATTCTTACTTCCTTATTTCTTTTATCGTCAACAGGATAGCATCGCCATCCTATAAGGTTAATCATTCTCGGTCGTCTGAAAATTTTTCAGACAACATTTCAAAAAAGGATAAATTTCTTGAGAATCTTTCAAAAATCTATGCTTCTTCCAAAGCAGAGACCAATTTTTCCAATGTTAAAATCTGTTGTTTCAATGCCTCAATCTCACGCTCTCGACTATCAAGCAACTCATTTTTCATCGCCAATATATTCCGCAAACCTGATATTTCAGCTTCTAATGCTGGGTTACCCAAAGATAAACTGAAATTAGTGGAGTTGCTGAAATTATCGTTTGAGTTATTGAATACAATCACACCTTCATCGCCAAACGGAATCAAATCTGCAATGTTCACTTCAAGCACTTGTGCAATTTGCTGTAAACGTTCGATTCGAACTCCTGACTCGCCACGTTCAATTTTTGCATAACCCGTTCAGACATTCCCAACTTCTCCGCCATCACAGCTTGGGTCATATGCTTATCTTCCCGCAAATCGCGGATATTTTGTCTTAATTGGTCTCTTGCATTCATAAAAACTCTTTTCAGGTAACTTGGCATTCTCTTTGGGTAACCGGATATAACGAACCGTTTGTGGTAACAACTCTACTTAATCCTTAACATACAGACTCTTTAAACCACTCACGGAAAATTCATTATGGCATACCGCTACGATCCCGACTTGGAATTTTTGGGCTCTTGCTCATCAGAAGAATTAAACGATCTTGTTTACTCTCTTACTCACGACAAAGATGGCAGCACCCGCTATACGGAAAGTTTGACTGCCAACGAAAAATACAAACGCTATTATCCTGATCATCAAAAATATTGGAAAGAAATTGCCGAAGAAATCCAATTATTCGGCGGTAATACTTTCGCAAATATCTTCCGTGGCGGACGTGGCGTAGAATACAAAGAGATACTTTGTGATGTCTGCAACAAGATGAAAGTTAATTACAATAAATACGCACCAACTAAAGAAATCGAACAAAACCTTTTAATGAAAATTCTGAAAGATGCTCTGGATAAAATATCCCCCGAAGAACTTACCAATCTCGGAAGAGAATTGGGCTTAGATAGTGTATCATTGGTCAATCCATCCCAATTATCAGGTATTCTAATTGCAATTTTTAAAGCTGGAGGTTTCAAATCTTATCAATTAACCTTAATTGTCGTAAACGCCGTATTAAAAACACTAATCGGCAGAGGATTGACATTTGCCGGCAATGCCGCACTTACCCGAACTGCTGCGCTTCTAACCGGACCAATAGGTTGGATTATTACAGGATTATGGACTGCAGTTGATATTGCCGGTGCTGCCTACCGTGTAACCATTCCAGCTGTCATCCAAGTTGCCTATCTGCGTACACTCTCAGAAAATCGTGATGTTATTAAGTTTGAAAATATGAAATCTTAAATTTCTAAATCCAAGCCATACAATTGTATGGCTTTTTTCAATCTATCCTTTCAAACAGCATCGACCAGCAAAGCCCCCACCACTTCTTCCATTTTCATAAAGCGCGAGCCCTTCACCAGCACATGCGCGTTTGGCGGCAAATCGTGGCTCATCACTTGAATCAGCGGGTCTTTAGCGGCAAACCACAAGCCGTCGGCACCAAAGGTTTCCGCTGCTTCCACGCTGTCGTCGCCGACAAAATAGGCAAACTCAATGCCTTTGTCACGCGCATACGCACCAACTTCGGCGTGCATGGCGGCGGCTTTGTCTTCGCCCAACTCGCCCATATCGCCCATCACAAACACGCGTGGGGCAGGCAGGGCGGCTAATACGTCCAGCGCGGCTTTCATGCTGTCGGGATTGGCGTTGTAGGTATCGTCAATCAGGGTTGCGCCTTTAATGCCTTGTTTGATTTGCAGGCGGCCTTTAATGTTGCTGAAATGTTTGAGGCCGTCTGAAATCTGTTGCAGGCTCAAACCCGCTGCGTGCGCCAAAGCGGCTGCCGCACAAGCATTGCTGACATTGTGTTTACCCGGCACCGGCAACACCACCGCCGCACGCTCGCCGCCGCACACCAAATCAAATTCGCAAGATAAAGGTTTCAACACGATATTTTCGGCGTGTACATCGCCGCTTTGCGCACCGAAAGTTTGCGTTTTCAGACGACCTGTGGCGGCTTTGAAGGTATCGATATTGGCACCTTCACACGGAATCAATGCGAGGCCGTCTGAAGCCAAGCCTTCGTAAATTTCGCTTTTGGCTTTGGCAATGTCCCCCACGCCGTCAAAACCGCAACCGACGTGCGCACGCAAGGCATTGTTTACCAGCGCCACATCGGGCTGGGCGATTCGGGTCAACAGCGCTAATTCG
This sequence comes from Neisseria weixii, assembly GCF_042658245.1. NCBI lineage: Bacteria > Pseudomonadati > Pseudomonadota > Betaproteobacteria > Neisseriales > Neisseriaceae > Neisseria > Neisseria weixii. The sequence goes on along the minus strand of NZ_JBHSPY010000004.1, from coordinate 39,793 downwards.
CCGAAATGGTTCATGCCCATTTCAATCACGGCATAGCGGTGTTTCTCATTTAATTTCAACAGCGTCAGCGGTAAGCCGATGTGGTTGTTGAAATTGCCTGCGGTGGCCAACACGGCTTTATCACCGAACTGATGGCGCAACACACCGGCCAACATTTCTTTCACCGTGGTTTTGCCGCTCGAGCCGGTCACGCCGAACACAAACGGATCCACGTTATCACGCCACGCTTTGGCCAAAGTTTGCAAGGCTGCCAAGGTATCTTCTACCTTCAATGCACCTTCCAGCCACACGCAATCTTCACGTGACACCACCACTGCCACCGCACCACGTTCCAACACATCACCGACAAAATCATGCGCGTCGAAATGTTCGCCCGCAAGCGCAAAAAACACATCGCCGCTTTGAATATCGCGGCTGTCGGTCACAATACGCTGCACCGGCTGATTTTCAGACGGCATGGGCAGGTTGAGGGCTTGGCAGATGAAGTGTGAATCTAAAGGTTTCATGGTTTCTTTAGTTGCTTTTGTTTTTCAGACGGCTTATCAAACAGCCTGGGCCGTCTGAAAAAATGGCTGTGTTGTACGTAAATGAATCTATCGGGGCATTTTTTAGGGCAGATAATTCTACTTACTTATTCTGATTAATCAAGGGATAAGGATTAATCGCACCGCTTGGCAGATAAACGCCGTAATGCAGATGCGGCTGCGTGCTTTTGGCGTTGCCCGTGTCGCCGACGTAACCGATGGTTTGCCCTGCTTTCACGCGCTGATTGAGTTTGATGTTGGCAAACTTATTCAAGTGGGCATAATAATGCCACGCGCCGGGACCTTGAATGCCGATGACTTTGCCACCGAGTTTGTTCTTACCGATTTTGGTCACCACCCCGTCGGTCGTGCTTCGGATTTTGGTATTTTTCTTAGCGAAAATGTCCACGCCTTCATGTCGGCGGCCATGGCTGCGCGCGGCCTGCCATGTATCGCTGAAGCGTTGGCCTTTGATCGGATTCATCAAGCTGCCGGTAGTCGGCGGCGTTTGTGCGCGCAGATAAGCTATTTCGGCGTGGGGGCGCGGCAATTTTCCGCTGCTGCAACCAAATAATAAAACGAAAGCAGCACCCATCAAAAAAGCGCGTTGAAGTGTGTGGGGCATAAATTTTCTTTCTTATTCAGACGGCCTATTGCATCATCAAGGCTGTCTGAATCAACCTTGGACTTTTTCTGCTTTCAAAATCACCTGATATTGCTCCATCGCCGAACGGAAGGCTTCATCGGCTGCTTCTACTTGGTCGGTTTGGAAGGCATTTTCAGCGCGACGGAAATGTTCTTCGCCTGCCGCCCATTGTTCAGGGTGTTTTTTGGCGTATTTTTTGGCATAGGTGCGGTTGTTCATCACCAAGTGGCGCAAGCCGTATAAAGTGTATTGCGGGTTGACGCTGTGACTGGTTTTATTGAATTTAAACACTTCGCCGCTGCTATTTTCTGCTTGGGCAGCCGGTTTCTCCGCCGTTTTTTCGCCACAGGCAGCCAATGCCGATAGGGCAACTATGTACAGGCCGATGATGTATTTCACGGTGTATTCTTTCTTTATCAGCGCTTGGCCAACGCAGCTTGAGCAATTTCAAAATCTGAAAAATGATGCTTCACGCCCTGTATATCCTGATAGGTTTCATGGCCTTTTCCGGCAATTAAAATGATGTCGTTTGCCGCCGCACGGACTACGGTATATTCGATTGCCGCTTTACGGTCGACCTCCACTTTTTCAGGATGGCATACTGCAGACAAAATATCGTTGATGATGTCTTGCGGCTGCTCCATGCGCGGATTGTCGCTGGTCACGACCACTTTATCCGCACCTGCCACCGCCGCCGCACCCATCAACGGGCGTTTACCGCGGTCGCGGTTGCCGCCGCAGCCGAAAACGCACCATAATGCGCCATCGTTCGGTTTGATTTCCTGCAAGGTGGACAAGGCTTTTTCCAGTGCATCAGGTGTGTGTGCATAATCGACCACAACCAAAGGTTTACCACTGTTCATGATACAATCCATGCGGCCGGTAGCTGGGCGGATTTGTGCCAAGACCTGCAATACTTTATCCAGCGGATAACCGTTGGCGCATAATAATCCGACACATGCCGCTAAATTCTGCGCGTTAAATCGGCCAAGCAAGCTGCCGTTGCATTCGCCTTTGCCCCATGGCGTATCAAACACCACGGTCATGCCGTCTGAAGATGCTTGAAATTCAACAATGCGGATATCGGCATCGGCATGAAAACCATAACCATATACGGCCAATTCGGACTTATCTTGTTTCAGACGGCCGACCAAAGCAGCGCCGTATTCATCATCGGTATTAATCACGGCGTGTTTCAAACCATGCCAGTAAAAAAGACGGGCTTTGATGCCGCCGTACGCTTCCATGGTGCCGTGATAGTCAAGATGGTCGCGCGTCAGATTGGTGAAAATGGCCGTCTTAAACGGCACACCGTTGACACGGAATTGGTCTAATCCGTGGCTGGACACTTCCATCGCTGCCACAGTAGCGCCTTGTTGTTTGAATTTATGCAACAGGGTTTGCACGGTTACCGGATCGGGGGTCGTATGGCTGGTTGCTTCAAGCTTGCCCCAAAAGCCGTTGCCGACCGTACCGATAATGGCACATTTTTCACCTAATAAATCAGCGGCTTGAGCCAGCCATTGGGTAATGGAGGTTTTTCCGTTGGTGCCGGTTACACCCCATACGCTGAAGCCGTCTGAAACGTTGCCGTACACTTCGGCCGCCAAAATGCCGGCGCGATGCTTCAAGTCTTTAATACCCTGATTGGGTACATACCACTCAGGATTCCAGACAAAACGGCCGTCATCGTCCCAAAACACGAATGCCGCGCCGTTGGCAATGGCCGCCGGAATATAGCTGCGTCCATCGGTATATTCGCCTTGACAGGCAACAAAAATATCGCCGGCCTTGATTTGACGGCTGTCTGAATGCAACAAACGCCCTGCTGCGTTTTCACACAGCAGAGCAGGTAAGTCGGTTTCAGCCAATGGAATTAACTCGCTGAACATAATATTCTCTTTACTACTTAAAAATTAAGAGGATGCTTTTTCTTTCGGCTTCAATGCGCTCAGTGGTTTGGTTGGCGATACACCTAAAATATTCAAGCTGCCGCCCATCACTTCTTTAAATACCGGACCTGCCACAACACCGCCGTAATAACCGTTTTTGGTCGGCTCATCCACCGTTACCGCCACAATCACGCGCGGATTTTTAGCAGGAGCAAAACCGATAAAGGTGGCAACGTGTTTGTTGTCGACATAACGGCCGCCGACCAATTTACGCGCCGTACCGGTTTTGGCACCGACATCAAAACCGTCTACTGCACCGGCTGTACCGGTCCCCCCCTCTTCTGTTACCGATACCATCATTTCGCGCACTTGTCGCGCGGTTTCGGCCTTGATCACGCGTTTACCTTTAGGCGCAACAGCTTGTTTTTCGAAACTTACCGGCAACAAAATACCGTCGTGGGTCAAGGTAGTGTACGCGCGCGCCAGCTGCAACAGGCTCAATTGCAAACCATAACCGAAAGACATGGTGGCTTGCTCAATCGGCTGCCATTTGCGCCAGCTGCGCAACAAACCGGCAGTTTCACCCGGAAAACCCGAATACATGCGCACGCCTACGCCCAATTCATGATAGAAATCATACATTTCTTTCGGCTTAAACATCTTCGACAGTTTACTGGTGCCGACGTTAGAAGATTTCTGCATGATGCCGCGCACATCTAATTTCGGATAAACATGGGTATCGCGCACAGTTGCATTACCAATACGGTAAGGCATGGTATCGAATACTTTATTAGGTGTGGTTTTACCCGCATCTAAAGCCTTAGCAATAGTAAACGGCTTCATGGCCGAGCCCGGCTCAATCATATCGGTTACCGCCCGGTTACGGCGCTGCTCGCTGTTTGCCTTACCCGGTATGTTCGGGTCATAAGCCGGGCTGTTGACCAAGGCTAAAATCTCGCCGGTTTGCGCGTCCAACACCACCACAGTACCCGCTTTGGCCTGATGGTAAGCCACGGCTTTATTCAATTCTTCATAAGCCAAGGTTTGGATACGCTGATCCAAAGACAACACCATGTCCTGACCATTTTTTGGCTCACTGTTGCGTGGCGAATCCAAGCTATCAACAATATTACCTTTATTGTCGCGCAATACAACTTTGGCACCCGCCTCACCGCGCAAGCTGTCTTCACGCGACAATTCCAAACCTTCCTGGCCTTTACCGTCGATATTGGTGAAACCGATGACGTGGGCAAACAAATTACCCATCGGATAATGGCGCTTCAACTCTTTTTGAAAGCCCAAACCCTTTATACCCAAAGCGGTGATGGTATCTGCCGTTTCTTGACTCAATTGTCGTTTCAAATACACGAAATCACGGTCTTTACGGCCTAAACGCTCATGAATGGTTTCAACCGGCATCTCCAAAATAGCCGACAATTGCGCCATTTGATCAGCACTCGGCAGTTCATCAATACTTGATGGTATCGCATACAAAGATTCAGTCGGCGCACTTAAAGCCAAGGTCGCGCCGTTGCGGTCGGTGATCATGCCACGCGATGCAGGCAGTGTCAGGGTGCGCACAAAACGTTGGTCACCCTGGCTTTTCAAGAATTCGTGTTGCGTTGTCTGTAAATACACCCCCCGCCCCAACAAAATGGCAAATGCACCGACAATCACCCCCAAGACCGTCCAAATACGCACATCACTGGTGATGGCTCTTTTAGTCTTGACCGGCTTGTGAATCATCTGCGGTTTATATTCATTCTTAATTAACATTGTAAACTTCTCGTGGTGAATACCTGCGCGACATGACCGCATGGACGTTTTCTATCGTTTTATTATTTCAAAGTGCAGAAGTTTATTATTTACGACGCTCAACCATCACGGTATTGCGTGAAGTCGGCGGCTGCAGGTTCTGCTTTTCCGCAGCCACTTTAATCAATTTATGATTGGCCAAACGCGCCTGCTCCAATTTCAAGCGGGCATAGTCTTGATCCAGTTTGATTTGCTGCTTTTGCGCCTTATCCAAGGCAATAAAGTGTAGACGCGACTGATTTTGCACGGTAACTACCGCTATACCCGTCGCAAAAACAGCCACTAATAATAATGCGTTTAATTTATTCATTTCAACCGAGCACCTGACCTTCAGACGGCCTGACAAACCGTATATTGATTATTCGGCAGTAAAACTACCTGCCGTACGCTCTGCCAGCCGCAATACTGCGCTTCTGGCGCGCGGATTGGCCGATGTTTCCGTCTCGCCGGGTTTGATGGCTTTACCCACCAACACCAAAGGCGGTTGCGGCAAATCAGATTCTTTTACTGCTGCCCAGCGCGGCAATGGCACATGTTGTGAATGCTTTTTCATAAACTGCTTCACAATACGGTCTTCCAAGGAATGAAATGCAATCACCGCCAAGCGGCCACCTTCGCTCAGACGGCCTACCACTTGCGGCAATACGGCTTCTACTTCTTCGAGTTCACGGTTAATAAAGATGCGAACTGCTTGGAAGGTGCGTGTTGCGGGGTCTTGTCCGCGCTCGTGAGTATGGACGTTTTGCGCCACGAGCTGCGCCAGCTTGCGGGTTGTATCGATGGGCGCTTCTTGCCGCGCTGCAACAATGGCACGCGCGATCTGGCGACTAAACCGCTCTTCACCATAATTTTTTATCACCTCATGTAATTCTTGCTCACTCGCCACGGCCAGCCATTCTGCCGCCGACATGCCGCGAGTCGGATCCATACGCATGTCTAAAGGCGCATCGAAACGAAAGCTAAAACCGCGTTCGCCCTCATCAATCTGCGGCGATGAAATACCCAAGTCAAACAAAGCACCGTCAATCTTTTCTATACCCAATTGATTCAATGCCGTCTGAAAAGTCGCAAAACCATCATGCACCACGCTGACCCGTTTGTCCTGATCGGCTAATTGATTGGCTACTGCAATCGCTTGTGGATCTTTATCAAACACCACCAAGCGCCCTGCCGCACCCAGCTTCGATAAAATCAGGCGGGAATGCCCTCCCCTACCAAACGTACCGTCAACGTATACGCCATCTTCACGGATATTCAAACCATCTACGGCCTCATGCAGCAGCACGGTAATATGTTGATAATCTTCAGCTTTACTCACAGTTGCAAATCCGTTTGACTCAATTGGAAGGCTAACTCATCAGGGTCGATATCCAAAGCCTGATTGATCTCCTCTTCCCAATGGTGGCGGCCCCACAGTTCCAAACGGTTGGCGCGGCCTACTAAGGTAACTTCTTTATCGAAATCGACACGTTTGCGCAAGTTGGCAGAAATCAGAATACGGCCAGAGCCGTCCCATTCCAGCGTTTCCGCATTATGTAGCAACAAATTCTGATAACGCTGCAAAACGGGATTGCCTGCCACTTTCATGCCCAGCAATTGCGCCGAAACACGTGCCCACTCAGCTTCAGGATAGAGCAGCAACTTTTGACGGGAATCAAGCGTTACCACCAGTGAAGGCGTGTATTGGCGCGATAAAAGGTCGCGGAATTTAGCCGGAATGGCCAACCGCCCTTTACTGTCTATGCTCAATTCATGAGAACCGCCAAACACGCTTCTACCACCCTCTCGCTGGTTAATCAAAATTTGGGGAATTCTGACATTTTTGCCCACCTTGCCCCACTAACCTACACTATAAGAAATTTTCATAGTTCGGTCAAATCAGCTCCTGCTCAAAAATAGAGCTACATTACAAAAAAAATCCATTAAGATACAAAGATATAAAGATAAAGTACCATTACCCCAATCCCTTACTCACACACACAAATTACAAAAAAATACAATATCTTGTGTTTAAATATAAAGTAAACACAAGATATTGTATTTAAAACCGGTATTTCGAGACTTATTCATTCAAGCTATAATGTCGCAGCAAATTCTGAATTTTTACATTATCTAACAGTCATGAAGCCACATATCCCCCAGCCATCTGACGAAGCGAAGCAGTCAAGCCGGCAACTCTGCCAACACATTCGTCACGAAATTATCGCCCATGACAATTGGTTGCCATTCTCCCGTTTCATGGAACTCGCGCTTTATCATCCCGAATTCGGCTACTACACCGGAGGAAGTCATAAGATTGGTGGTTCTGGCGATTTCATTACTGCACCGACACTTTCCCCCCTATTTGCCCAGACACTTGCTCGCCAACTCAACGCACTTTTACCGCAAACTGCCGGCAACATTTACGAATTTGGTGCAGGTACAGGCCGGTTGGCTGCTGAACTGCTGACACAGCTTTCAGGCAACCTAAAGCACTACTACATCATTGAATTGTCTGCCGAATTGGCACAACGCCAACGCACTTGGCTAGATCAGCAACTTAACCCTGAATTGAGCGCAAAAGTTATCCACCTTATCGTTTTACCCGATACCTTCGACGGCATCATTTTGGGGAATGAAGTGCTCGATGCCATGCCGATCGAACGCATTCACTACCAAGCAGGTACATTTCACCAAGTCGGCGTCAGCATAGAAAACCAGCAATTCATACAAACTTTCAAGCCCCTGTCATCTCAAACATTAATCCAAGCCAGCGAAGCCTACATGCCCACTATTGAAGGCTACACCAGTGAAATACATCCTGCGCAATATGCATTCATCGCTACGCTTTCGCAAAAATTAGCACGTGGCGCAATGATTTGGATCGACTACGGCTTTGATGCGCAACAGTATTACCATCCGCAACGCAACGACGGCACCCTCATCGGCCATTACCGCCACCACACCATTCACGACCCATTTTTCCACATCGGTCTGACTGACCTGACCGCCCACGTCAACTTTACCGACATCGCACAAGCCGCCACCGATGCCAAACTGGATTTTATCGGTTACACCACACAAGCAAATTTTTTGCTCAATCTGGGCATCACCGACTTATTGGCGGCTGCCGGCGATGTCGGTTCTGCGGCCTATTTGCGCGAAGCGGCGGCGGTACAAAAATTACTCAATCAACACGAAATGGGTGAGCTATTCAAAGTAATTGCCTTTGGCAAAAACATTGATATCGACTGGCAAGGCTTTCAATTTGGTGACATCAGTCATAAGTTATAAAGAATCTCACAGGCTGCCTGAACAATCTTTTCAGACGGCCTATAAACTTGGTTTTTGATATTCAAAATATTTTTTTACCATTTAAAATCAATATTTAAGGAAATTTTTAATAACTAACCCTTGTCAATTATTCAAAAAAACATATAATAGCTAATTCACGAAACGGCGAATTAGCTCAGTCGGTTAGAGCAGAGGAATCATAATCCTTGTGTCCGGGGTTCGAATCCCTGATTCGCCACCATATTTGAACGAGTTGAAATCAGATTTCAACTCGTTTTCCCAAGGGGGGTATAGCTCAGTTGGTAGAGCGCTTGCATGGCATGCAAGAGGTCAGCGGTTCGATCCCGCTTACCTCCACCAGATTTAAAAAAAGCTCTTGCTTAATGCAAGAGCTTTTTTAATTGGCCGTTTGATTAAAATTTTTTCATCTGATTAGAGGTTAGTAGGACTCTTCGGGCGGTTTTATTTCTTGATTTTGAATAATACTTCTTTCATCTCATCCGGTAATTTTACCAAAGCTTTCTCAACAATCTCCGATGGAAGCCGCTGATAATACGCTTCAGCAATGCTGCCCGTAATGGCAGCCAAAGTATCGCTGTCGCCACCCAATGACACCACCAAGCGCAGCGCATGTTCAAAGCCTTCACTATCCAAAAATGCAATCACTGCTTCCGGCACCAGTGTTCATGCAACTTGCGTCAAACTGATAATTCGGACGGATATTATCACATGTCCGATTCAAATCATAACCAAACCGCTCACAAATCTGAGTGCGAATAAACGCCTTATCCCTCCCTTCTCTCGCCCAATAAATCGCCGCAGCCACAGCTTGCGCACCTTTAATACCTTCAGGATGATTGTGCGTAACAATGGCAGAGCGTTCGGCATAATTAAAACCCCTACCAAATCATCAAATGCCCATCCCGCCGCCGAAACGCGCATGGCCGAGCCATTATCCCAACTACCATACGGCTGCAGGTTTTCCTGGAAAATCCATTCATGAAACTGTCCGCCGTATGCACCTTTCGGATTAGGGTAACGACGGCACCAGCTTTGCAAAATGGCTGCCAAATTATCCGGACAACCTTGATTCACCCAATCGGCAACAGCCACAGTGCATACTGTATCATCAGTAAAATCAGCTTCGACACCAAATAGTTCAAAATCAGTGTGTTTATAAGGACTAAATTCAAACGGCGAACCGACAATATCGCCAATGACCGCGCCTAACATATTTTATCCTCACCCATGTCATAAGGCCGTCTGAAACGTTCAGACGGCCTTATGGCTCAACGCTTCGGCAATTCTACCACCACTGTATTGGCCAAATAATCCTGCAAGGTGCGGCGATCGCTTTTCACTTTAAACAACATCACCACACACGCCACGTAAGCAGCAAGTTGTATCAAATTACTCAATAAATCAAACATATCTGGATTACCGGTAATCGATTGTGCGACATACGCGATAACCCCCGCAGCCAAACCCAATAAAAAGTAATAGGCCACTTCGCGCATAAATACTGTGCCGAAAAAGCCGGGATTGCTGCCATTGGTTTTCAACACCCGAATACCCAACATTTTTTTGCCTAATGATTGGCCATCTTTACTCATAAAATAAATCTGTACCGCACCATAGACTACCAATACGGCAATACCAATCATCAGCCAAGTCATGTTGATTTCGGGCAAGGTCATTTCTTTAGACGCACTGACACGTTGCAAATAGCCGCTCTCGCCGGCCAATACCGAAATAATCAGTGGAATATATGCAGCAATATTTAACACGCTATTAATTATTACCGCCCCTATCCGCTTCATCGGCGGCGCCAAATCCACTTCAAATTGCGGCTCGGTCATTTCAGACAGCATCAAATTCATATCATTCATACGTTTACCTTTTGATGAGATTCAAACACATATTATTTGCGCATTTGCAAAAAAAATTCAATAAAAACCTTTACATTTTTTTCAGACGGCGTTAAAACACTTACTTTACTCATTTCAGAATTTTGTTAACGATTTCCCTCAAGGAGCACAGAATGAAAGTAGGTTTCGTTGGTTGGCGCGGCATGGTAGGCTCAGTATTGATGCAGCGCATGAAAGAAGAAAACGATTTCGCCCACATTCCTGAAGCGTATTTCTTCACAACGTCCAACGCCGGCGGCACCGCCCCTGATTTCGGCCAAGCAGCCAAAACCCTGCTGAATGCCAATGATGTGGCCGAACTGGCCAAAATGGACATCATTGTAACCTGCCAAGGCGGTGATTACACCAAAGCGGTTTTCCAACCATTGCGCGATAACGGCTGGAACGGCTACTGGATCGATGCAGCCTCTTCTTTGCGCATGGCCGATGATGCTATTATCGTCTTAGATCCGGTCAACCGCAAAGTCATTGATGACGGCCTGAATAACGGCGTGAAAAACTATATTGGCGGCAACTGCACCGTTTCCCTGATGCTGATGGCATTGGGCGGCTTGTTCCAAAACGATTTAGTCGAATGGGCCACCAGCATGACCTACCAAGCCGCTTCCGGTGCCGGTGCAAAAAACATGCGCGAATTGATTGAAGGCATGGGCGCCATCAAAGCGCAAGTGGCCGATGAGTTGGCCGATCCTTCCAGCGCCATTCTGGATATCGACCGCAAAGTTTCGGACTTCCTGCGCAGCGAAGACTACCCGAAAGCCAACTTCGGCGTTCCTTTGGCCGGCAGCCTGATACCGTGGATTGATGCCGACTTAGGCAACGGTCAATCCAAAGAAGAATGGAAAGGCAGCGTGGAAACCAACAAGATTTTGGGTAATGAGCAACCCATCGTAATCGACGGTCTGTGCGTGCGCATCGGCTCTATGCGTTGCCACAGCCAAGCCATTACGCTGAAGTTGAAAAAAGATTTACCGGTAGAAGAAATCGAACGCATTTTAGCCGAAGCCAATGATTGGGTGAAAGTGGTGCCGAATCAAAAAGAAGCCAGCATGAACGATCTGACCCCTGCCGCTGTAACCGGCACACTAACCGTACCGGTCGGCCGTATCCGCAAACTGGACATGGGCGGCGAATACATCAGTGCATTTACCGTTGGCGACCAATTATTGTGGGGTGCGGCCGAACCGTTACGTCGCGTATTGCGTATTATTTTGGGTAATCTGTAAGATACACAGACAAAAAGAGCAGCGGTTAAAACACCTTGCTCTTTTGCTTATTTAAAGGCCGTCTGAAACTTCAGACGGCTTTTTCGTTTTTTTAGGAAGACTTTTATTTGACCAACTTCAAACCTTTTTTCGGTTTAGATTCTGCTCCGGCGTCAACAGCAGGTTTCTGCTCTACTGCTTTATTGGCTTTATTGGCTTCATCAGGTGCATAAGGCTCAACTTCAAAGCCCATACCTTCACCGCTTTCTCTACCGAAAATACTGACAATATGCCCGACCGGAATCCAAATATCGTGCGCCACACCACTGAAACGGGCTGAGAAATTAACCCATTCGTTATCGATGTTCAAATTATGGCTGGCAGTTTGACCGATGTTTAAAACAATTTCGTTTTCGCGCACATATTGCATCGGCACACGCGTATGTTCATTCACCCACGCAACGATATGAGGTGTTTGGTTGTTATCCAAACACCATTCATATAAAGCACGGATTAAATAAGGTTTGGTACTGGCAGTCATCTCCCCTCCTTAAGATCAGCAATCAACGGCGCATGGCTTTTTCAGCCGGCGTCAAGGCTTCAATAAAGGCTTCGCGCTGGAAAATACGCTCGGCATATTTCAGAAGTGGCGCAGCGCTTTTACCCAACTTGATGTCATAATAATCCAAACGCCACAATAACGGTGACAAAGCAACATCAATCATCGAAAATTCATCGCCCAAAATGTATTTGTTTTTTGAGAACGCCGGTGCCAACAAGGTCAAACCATTACCGATGGCTTCACGTGCTTTAGCTTGTTCTTTATTGGTAGAGTCAGCATTTTCCAAAGTCTGAACCAAGCTAAACAGCTCTTTTTCCATACGATGCAAAACCAAACGGCCACGACCACGCATCACTGGATCGCCCGGCATCAATTGCGGATGCGGAAAACGCTCGTCAATGTATTCGTTGATGATGTTTGATTCATACAAAATCAAATCACGCTCGACCAATACCGGTACTTGGTTATACGGATTCATGACCGCCAAATCTTCCGGTTTGTTAAAAATATCGACGTCTTTGATTTCAAAATCCATGCCTTTTTCGTACAACACGAAACGGCAGCGCTGACTAAACGGGCAAGTAATGCCTGAATATAAAGTCATCATAGCGTTTGGCTCCTATTCCGTACCGCCTTTTCAGACGGCCTATATATAAAGTTAATGGCTTGATTATATACGACTGCGTAATCTAAAGCTAGGAAATAGATCTAATGCTTTATTTTTATTAAATATTTTTCAAAATTTATGATTCCGTAAATACAAAAAAAGCAAGCCGGAGGGCTTGCTTTTTTTGCCGCATGCTTCTTAGTGAACGTCTTTCCAGAATTCTTTCTTCAAGAAATACGCCAACGGCAACATTACTGCCAGTAAGAAAATCATCACGATATAGCCGGTACGGTGGCGTTGCAATTGCGCCGGTTCACCCATGTAGACCATGAAATTCACCAAATCGCGGGCATAATCGTCATACTCTTTTTCGATGACTTTACCGTTTGGCAAGCGACGGGAATGCAAACCGGTAGACTCCCAGTAGAGTTTCGGTTCTTTCACGCCATGCTCGTTTTCAACCCAAATCGGTTGGCCTTTGTCGTCCAACTCAACCGCTTTTACGCCTTGTTGTTCCCACAAAGGATGCGGCATGCCGACTTTGTCGAATACGGTGTTGTTCCAGCCGTTAGGACGGGTCGGATCTTTGTAGAAGCCGCGCATATAGGCATACAGGTAATCTGCACCACGCGAGCGGGCAATCAGCGTCAAATCCGGTGGTGCTGCGCCAAACCATTTTTCCGCATCTTTCGGCTGCATGGCAGACAACATTACCTCACCTACGTTATCGGTAGTGAACATCAGGTTTTTCTTGATTTCATCATCAGTCAAACCGATGTCTTTCAAACGGTTGAAACGCATGCCGGTCGCTGAGTGGCAAGACAAGCAGTAGTTGGTGAAAATCTGCGCACCGCGCTGCAGGCTCACTTGGTCACGTAAATCGATGTCGACTTTTTCGTAAACCTGATCGCCGGCAGCCATCGCCGCACTCATCGGCACTGCCAACAATAAGGCAGCAAACCAGTTTTTAAGTGTTTGTTTCATTTTCGCTGCCCTCATTAGATATTCACTGCAAACAGATACGAGCCAATCAGGGTAATCGCTACGTAAACGAAGAACATAACTTTCTGTTTGGTCGTGCTCATGGTCACGCGTTCAGGAACCGGTTTGTCTTTATCCAATTTGGTGTAGAACGGCATGCCCAAGAAGAAGGCGAAATAAACAACCGACAAGATACGCGCCACCAAAGTACGGGTATCGGTCGCTACCAATGCACCCAAAATACCCAAGCCGATGAATGAAATCACAAACAATACCACGGCGATTTTGAATAACGGACCACGGTAGCGGATAGATTTCACTTCGCCTTTATCCAACCAAGGCAGCAGGGCAATCAATACCACGGCCGCACCCATCGCAATCACACCCCAAACCTGTGTACCCAAGAATGATGGTACGGCTCGCAAAATCGCGTAGAACGGTGTGAAGTACCATACCGGTGCAATGTGCGCAGGTGTTTTCAGCGGATTGGCTGCGTCAAAGTTTGGTTTTTCCAAGAAGTAACCGCCGCCTTCAGGTGCGAAGAACATCACGGCACAGAATACAATCAGGAATACCACTACGCCCAAAATGTCTTTCACAGTGTAGTAAGGATGGAAAGGAATACCGTCTAAAGGTACGCCGTTTTCATCTTTCAGTTTCTTGATTTCTACGCCGTCAGGGTTGTTTGAACCCACTTCGTGCAAGGCAATCACGTGCGCCACTACCAAGCCGATCAATACCAAGGGTACGGCAATCACGTGCAAGGCAAAGAAACGGTTCAATGTTACGTCAGATACGTTAAAGTCACCGCGAATCCAAGTAGACAAGTCAGGACCGATGACCGGAATAGCGGCAAACAGATTGATAATTACCTGCGCCCCCCAGAACGACATCTGTCCCCAAGGCAACAGATAACCCATAAAGGCTTCTGCCATCAAGGCCAAGAAAATCAGTGATCCGAATACCCAAACCAATTCGCGCGGTTTTTTGTACGAACCGTATACCAAGCCACGGAACATATGCAGGTAAACGACGATAAAGAAGAATGATGCGCCGGTAGAGTGCATGTAGCGGATAATCCAGCCGCCAGATACGTCGCGCATAATGTATTCTACCGCGGTAAAGGCCGCAGGCAGATGGTAGGCATTCAAGTTGCCGTCCGGTTTGTAGTTCATGGTCAGAAAAATGCCGCTGACGATTTGAATCACCAGCACCAACAAGGCCAACGAACCGAAGTAATACCAGAAATTGAAGTTTTTAGGAGCATAATACTGAGCCAAATGCTCATTCCACATTTTAGTCAGCGGAAAGCGAGCGTCTACCCAGCCTAACAATGCTTTTGCTTTGTCATTGGTTTGGTTTGCCATAGTTTCAGTTCCTTATTATTAGTCTTCGCCTACCAAGACGGTTGTATCGCTCAGATATTTATAAGGCGGTACCACCAAGTTGGTCGGTGCAGGAACACCTTTGTACACACGGCCTGCAATATCGAATTTCGAACCGTGGCAAGGGCAGAAGAAACCGCCTTTCCAATCCGCACCCAAATCAGCCGGCGCAATATCAGGGCGGTAGGTCGGAGAGCAGCCCAAGTGGGTACAGATACCGATGGCAACCAAAATATTCGGTTTAATCGAACGGGTTTCGTTTTTCGCGTATTCAGGCTGTTGTTCTGCATCTGAATTCGGGTCGGCCATTTGGCCATCCAACGTTTTCAGGTCTTTCAACTGCTGTTCTGTGCGGTTGACAATCCAAATCGGTTTGCCCTGCCATTCGGCAGTCATCATTTGGCCAGCTTCGATTTTGCTGACATCCACTTCGATAGCAGCACCGGCGGCTTTGGCTTTTTCCGAAGGGAAAAAGCTTGCTACGAAAGGCGTTGCCACACCTAAGGCAGCTACCCCTCCTGCGCCGCAGGTTGCGAGCGTCAGGAAACGGCGGCGGCCATTATTGATTTCTTGATTATCCATTATTCAGTCGTCCTAAGAATTTTGGGAATACCGAGCCATTAAACAGTGTAATTCTACCTAGTTTGTTGTAATACTCAAAGCATTATTTAAAATAAGGTAAAGATTTTGTGATATTTCTCAATATTCAAGCAGGATTTTGTTCGTCGAAACGATATATTTCTACCTGAAATACATCTTGAATCGCCTTAGCCAGCGCCTGCACACCGTAACGCTCAGTCGCGTGATGGCCTGCACCGATAAACGCTACACCGCATTCGTTGGCCAAGTGGTATTGCGCTTCGGAAATTTCACCGGTGACATAAGCATCGACACCTTCGTCAATGGCCGTCTGAAAAAAGCCTTGCGCACCGCCGGTACACCAGGCAATGCGTTTGATTTCACGCTTCATGTCGCCCACGACAACCGGCTGGCGCTGCAATTTATCGGCCATACCCTCTGAAAGTTGCTGCAAGGTTTGCACTGTTTTCAGGCGGCCTACATTTAATAGGTTTTGATCACCGCATTGGTAATCCGATTCCCAATCCAATAAAGCCGCCAATTGCGCATTGTTGCCCCACTCTGGATGCGCATCCAAAGGCAGGTGATAGCCAACCATATTGATTTGGTGTTGCAATAATGTTTCGATACGCTCTTTTTTCCAGCCGGTAATGGTCAGCGGCTCGCTTTTCCAAAACATGCCGTGATGCACCAGCAACATATCCGCACCTTGTTCGACGGCAAAATCAATCGCTGCTTTACTGGCGGTAACCGATGTTACGATTTTGTTGACTTTTTCACGCCCCTCTACCTGCAAACCGTTGGGGGCATAGTCTTTAAACAGATTGACTTGCAAATTTTCTCGGCACCAATCCAATACTTCCTGACGTGTCGCCATATCGTCTTCCTTTGCTCGCATTTTTAAATGTAACGCATTTTATCTGAAAACCTCCCGTGTTTTTCTATCATTACACTAAATAAAATAACCGTTCTTATTCACACATCTGATTATTAATCGTTTACACATCAACATGAATTATTTTAATATTCACGCTTCACAAGCACAGGCCGTCTGAACGGAAAACTCATGGATTCCATTATTGAACTGCGACATTTAAAAACCCTGCTGGCATTGGAAGAAACCGGCAGCGTTTCCTTGGCGGCCAAACGCGTTTTCCTGACGCAATCGGCCTTGTCGCACCAAATCCGGGCTTTGGAAAACTATTACGGCACCCCCTTGTTCGAGCGCAAATCCACCCCCTTGCGCTTTACACCGGCAGGGGAACGTCTGCTGCAACTGGCACGCAATTTATTACCGCAGGTGGCCACTGCCGAACGCGATTTGGCTCAAATTATCGAAGGGGAAGCGGGCGAATTGCGTGTGGCGGTGGAATGCCATACCTGTTTCGACTGGCTGATGCCGGCAATGGGCGAATTTCGCCCGTTATGGCCGCAAGTCGAATTGGATATTGTGTCCGGTTTCCACGTCGATCCGGTCGGCTTACTGCTGCAACACCGTGCCGATGTCGCGATTGTTTCCGAAGCCGAGCCGCAAACGGACATCACTTATTTCCCGCTGTTTTCTTATGAAATGGTCGGCATTTGCGCCAAAGACCACCCTCTGGCGCATAAAAATATTTGGGAAGCCGAAGACTTTGCCGACGAAACGCTGATTACCTATCCCGTTCCAGACGACATGTTGGATTTGGTAAAAAAAGTATTAAACCCGAAAGGCGTGAATCCGCCGCGCCGTCACAGCGAACTCACCATCGCCATCATCCAATTAGTCGCCAGCCGCCGCGGTATTGCCGCCCTGCCTTATTGGACAGTGATGCCGTATTTGGAAAAAGGCTACATCACCTCATGCAAAATCACTTCAGACGGCCTGCGCAGCGAACTGTACGCCGCCATGCGCACAGAAGATGCAAACAAAAGCTATGTCGACAACTTCTGCCAAATTGTGCGCGACCGCAGCTTTGCCGATTTATCCGGCTTGAGCGTATTGGAAATGAAATAGGTTGATGTTGAACAGGTAGGCCGTCTGAAATATTTTGTTTCAGACGGCCTGTGTGTGTGCGTAGAAAACCCTAGCGTTGTTTACACTTTTGCTTTTTTGCTTGAAGACCCATTTTGGGATTTTCGAGTGTTGTCAAGAATGCCGAAAGGCACGGCAACGCCGCATGGTTCTTGATAATGCTCAACAATCCTAAAACAATCATTTAGGCAGAAAATAAAAGCTGTTTTGCATAAAAAGTGTAAACAACCCGACAATTTCCTACACCGCAGTAAATCATAGAATTGCAGACGATTAACCACCATCAAAATCCTTCATCAAACAGTCATTTCGGTGAAATAAAATCACAGGCCGAGACCTTTGCAAAACTCCCTGAAAAGCCACGGCACCAAGAACCGACGTCATTCCCGCGCAGGCGGGAATCCATTTTTGAGCATGGCAAGCTATTGAATAAAATAAGGTTCCTAAACGTTGAGATGGATTCCCGCCTGCGCGGGAATGACGGCTGTTTTGTTTTTTCTTGATGGTTCATGAGGTTTTGCAAAGGTTTCAGGCCGTCTTAAATATATTCAGACGGCCTGTGGTGTAAAGAATAGTAAACCTCCTCAAAAAAGTGTAGAATACGCCCCGTTTATCACTCTTGTCTCACGCAGACTTACCCGTCATGGATCTTCCCAGTAGTTTATTGACTGAAGACACCATCCGCAACGCCCCCCATTAATCCCGCCGAATGTTCCACCGCACGGCGGGCGGAGCATTTATGAGCCACGAACCAGAACACAAAATCCACGAAGCCGCCGAGCCTGCCGAAAGCGATGTCGGACGCATTGCCGCCGATTTCGACCACATCCACGCGCTGTGTGAAATTCTCGAACCCGCCTTCCCGCAAATCGAAGCCGGCACACCGATTGAAGACGAAGCCCTGCGCGTCAAGCTCACCGAACTGACCGTCTTACTGAGCGAATTGCACCCTGCAGACGTTGCCGACGTACTCGAATCGCTGCCGCAGCGCGAACGTAACATTGTTTGGCTGTTGGTTGCGCCGGAAGACGACGGCGAAGTTTTGCTGGAAGTATCCGATTCCGTCCGCGAAACCCTGATTGAATCGATGGATAAAGACGAGCTGCTCGCCGCCATCGATGATTTGGATGCCGACGAATTGGCCGAACTGGCCGACGATTTGCCGCACCAAGTGGTTTATGAAGCCCTGCAAACGCGTGACGAAGAAGAGCGCGCGCAGGTTCAGGCGGCGATGTCGTATGAAGACGACCAAGTCGGCGCTATTATGGACTTCGAACTGGTGAGCATCCGCGCCGATGTAGCTTGTGAAGTGGTACTGCGCTACCTCCGCCGTTTTGAAAGCCTGCCCGACCATACCGACAAAATCTTCGTGGTCGATGAAAACGATATTCTCAAAGGGGTACTGCCTATCCGCAGCCTGCTGGTGGCCGACCCGGAAGAATTGGTGGAAAACGTGATGGCCACCGATGTGGTGCGCTTCCGTCCTGACGACAACGTTGAAGAAGCCGCGCAAGCGTTCGAGCGCTACGACTTGGTGACTGCGCCCGTAATTGATGAAAACAAAAAGCTCATCGGCCGTATCACCATTGACGAAATCGTCGACGTCATCCGTGAAGAATCCGAAGCCGACATGTTGAACATGGCCGGTTTGCAGGAAGAAGAAGACTTGTTTGCGCCGATTTTGGATTCGGTGAAAAACCGCTGGATGTGGCTTGCCATCAACCTGTGTACCGCCTTTCTCGCCAGCCGCGTGATTGGCGCGTTTGAAGGCAGCATCGAAAAAATCGTCGCTTTGGCCGCCTTAATGCCGATTGTAGCCGGCATCGGCGGCAACTCGGGCAACCAAACCATTACCATGATTGTGCGCGCGATGGCGGTCGGCCAGATTACCGGTATTCAAGCGAGCAAACTGCTGAAAAAAGAAGTCGGCGTGGCCTTGGTCAACGGCGTGTTGTGGGGCAGCGTCATGGGCTTGATTTCTTGGGTACTGTACGACAGTTTGGGCATAGGCTTGGTGATGGTCGCTGCCATGACTTTAAACCTGCTCTTGGCCGCCACCGTGGGCGTGTTGATTCCGGTGGTACTCGACAAAGCCGGCCGCGATCCGGCGCTCGGCAGCTCGGTACTGATTACCGCCGTCACTGACTCGGGCGGCTTCCTGATTTTCTTAGGTTTAGCGACGATTTTCCTGCTTTAATAATATAACCGTCTGAAATAGAAATAAGACAAGGCGAAAGCGACCGCCCGATACGCCGAGTACATCAGGGAGCTGGCAATACCCATTATTTTGATAACAGGCGGCTATATCAATAGTGAGGCCGTCTGAAACACATTGTTCAGACGGCCTTTTTTATCTGTTTCAACTAAGGAAAATCTTACAAGACTAATTAAAAATTATAATTTATAATCCTAAAATAATATTTTTTTTAGTTTTAATATGGATTACGATAAAATCAACCGCAAACTGGCGATTTTGGCGGACGCGGCCAAATATGATGTTTCTTGTTCATCCAGCGGAGGTTCGCGCAAAAACAACGGCGGCTTGGGCAACTCGTCACGCGCCGGAATTTGCCACAGCTTTACCGAAGATGGCCGCTGCGTATCGCTTTTAAAAATCCTGCTGACCAACCATTGCATCTATGATTGCGCTTATTGCGTGTCGCGCCGCAGCAATGACGTGCCGCGTGCCGCGTTTACGGTTGAAGAAGTGGTTGATTTAACCATCAGTTTTTACCGGCGCAATTATATCGAAGGGCTTTTTCTGAGTTCGGGGATTTTCAAAAACGCCGATTTCACCATGGAACGCTTGGTGCGTATTGCCAAAAAACTGCGTACCGAACACCGATTCAACGGCTATATCCACCTCAAGGCCATTCCCAAAGCCTCCGACGAAATGCTACAGGAAGCCGGCCACTATGCCGACCGCTTGAGCATCAACATGGAGATCCCCACCGTTTCAGGCTTGGGGCGGCTCGCCCCCGAGAAAAAACACACCGACATTACCCGGCCCATGCTGTTTGTCAAAAACGAAATCACCGCTACCGCCGATAGCCGCAAAACCATCAAATCGACACCGAAATTCGCACCGGCGGGGCAAAGTACGCAGCTTATCATTGGTGCCAGCGGTGAAAACGACCGCCAAATCATTCACGCCGCCTGCCGGTTTTATCAAAACTACGGCCTCAAACGCGTGTATTACTCGGGCTATGTGCCGGTGCTGGAAGACAGCCGCCTGCCGCCTTTATCGGCGCAAGTTCCGATGCGGCGGGAAAACCGCCTGTATCAGGCCGATTGGCTGATGCGCTTTTACGGCTTTGCCGAGCATGAAATTCTTGACCGCGACCAGCCGTTTCTCGATTTGAATTTCGATCCGAAACTGGCATGGGCGCTGCGCCACCGTGCCTATTTCCCGGTGGCCTTGCAGCATGCGCCGCTGGAAATGATTTTGCGCGTACCCGGTATCGGTGTGAAATCGGCCAAACGCATTGTGCAGGCGCGCCGCTTCCGCATATTGACATGGGCGCAGTTGGTGAAAATGGGCATTGCCCTCAACCGCGCACGTTATTTCATCACTTTGCCCGAACCCAACCGCTACGCTTCCTTAATCGACAGCCCGAACCTGCCCAATTTACTGTTGCAGCAGACGCGTTCCAAATTCATGCAAAGCGACGCGGTGCAAGGGGATTTGTTTGGATAAACGACAACAGGCCGTCTGAAAGCCATATACTGCTTTGCCATAAGCTTTCAGACGGCCTGAGACCTTTGCAAAACCCTGGCTGTGCGTGCCGTTCAAAGTTGCCGCAGCACAGCAAGCAAAGACATATCATGAAGACAGGCAAGCTTTCCATCAGCGCACAACGAAGAAATCGGCCCAAAATAGGGATTTTGCAAAGGCCTCGGCCTCTTTCGGCATAAAATCATGACCACACCCGACCAATACACCTTACTTTACGACGGCAGCTTCGACGGCCTGCTCAGCGCGGTGTTTACAGTGTATGCGGGCAAATATCCGCCCGATTGCGTGCACATCACTGCCGACCCCAACGATACCGATTTGTTCGGCCACACCGTATCGGTGACCAGTTGCGCCGAACATGCCGCGCGTGTGCTCGAGCGTTTGCAGCGGCAATTGGGCAGACGCGGTATCCAAACACTGCTTTACGGTTTTCTCATCAACGACAAAGACATGCCCGACACCTTCCTGCGCATCGTCCGGTTGGCCTTGGCGCAACCCGACCGCCCCAACATTTTCAGCGATTACGGCCATCCCGACGTGATGCAGTGGGCGCAATGGGTAAAAACCGTCGGGCGCGAAAAGCACCACATGGAAGCATTTGTCCGTTTTGAAGAATATCATGTGCAGAGCGAACCCGAACCGATTTATATCGCCCGCATCGAGCCGCAATTTGATATCTTGCCGCTGATTACGCGTTTTTTCCGCAACCGCTACGCTGACCAGCAATGGCTGATTTTCGATGTCGGTCGCGGCTACGGCGTGTATTTCGACAAAACCGCAGTGCATCAAATCCGAGATTTGGATACTCCCGGCGAACACGCCGTCCCATCCGAGCGCGAACGGCATTATCAGAAGTTGTGGCAACGTTATTTCAAAAGCGCCACCATCACTTCACGCATCAACCTGCGCCAACACCGGCAAATGATGCCGCAGCGCTATTGGCGTTATCTGACGGAAAAGCGGCCGGTATTACCGTGAAGAAAGCCGGCCGGGAATCCGCTACCAAGTTCCAATAAAAACAGGCCGTCTGAAAACCAAATCATCGTTTTCAGACAGCCTGTTCATCCGGCAGCCAAATTCAAAACCCTTACAGGTAGAATTTCTCAAGCACTTTCAAATTGTCATCCAATTTATACACCAGCGGCTGACCGGTCGGGATTTCCAAAGCCATGATGTCGTCGTCGGAAATACCTTCGATGTGCTTGGCCAAGGCGCGCAGTGAGTTGCCGTGTGCCGCCACCAATACGCGTTTGCCGCTCAAAATGGCCGGTGCGATTTGGTCTTCCCAGAACGGCAATACGCGCTCCAGCGTCACTTTCAGGTTTTCACCGTCCGGCACCACATCAGCCGGCAAGTGCGCATAACGGCGGTCGTTATGCGCGGAAAATTCGTCGTTTTTGTCCAACAATGGCGGCAAAATATCGTAGCTGCGGCGCCAGATGTGCACTTGCTCGTCGCCGTATTTTTCAGCAGTTTGTTTTTTGTCCAAACCTTGCAATTGACCGTAGTGGCGCTCGTTCAAACGCCAGGTTTTAATTTGCGGCACAAACAGCTGGTCGCTTTCTTCCAACACGATGTTGCAGGTTTTGATGGCGCGGGTCAGCACAGAAGTGAAGGCGATGTCGAATTCATAGCCTTTTTCTTTCAGCTTTTGACCGGCAGCGGCGGCTTCGGCCAAACCCTGCTCGCTCAATTTCACGTCGCGCCAGCCTGTAAACAGGTTTTTCGCATTCCATTCGCTTTGTCCGTGGCGGATAAATACCAATTCCATTCTTATTGCTCCATTTGTTTAGGGGGATTTTGAAGCTTTATTTATAACATAATTTGCCCCCGTTTTGCTGATTTGTGCGCAAACGTTGATGATTTGTTCAGCCCGATTCACCAAACATGAATCTTTCAGACGGCCTTGCCGCAACCGTTAGAATGATAAAAGCCGTTTGGCACTTGTTTCTTATCATATTTTAATCAATTTTCCGTATAAATGTTAATAAAGTGAAAAGGCCGTCCGAACCGCTTTCAGACGGCCTTTTTCAGGTTTATACTGAAATTTCTAATCCACAAAGGAGAATCAGCATGGACAAATCAGCCAAACCTTTTGAAACCGAAGAAAATGGCGTGGGCAAATGCCCGGATTGCTCTGTAGAAGTCGGCACTGTTTTTAACAATAATGATTGCAGCTTTGAAATCGTCCAAATTTACGAAACCGAACAACTCGCCCGCGAAGCGGAAGGCTATTACACCGAATTGGCGCGCTCGGTTGAAAGCGATCCTTGCGAAATCATCAGCGACATCGGCGGCGTGGAAGAAGGTTTCAAATTGATGATGACCTTCAACTTCTGCTGTGAAAGCGAAAAAGTCATTTTCCAACTGAAGCAACGCTAAACCGTTGGCTCGCCAAATCTCTACTGAAAGGCCGTCTGAAAAGCTTGCACAGCAAGTGGTTTTCAGACGGCCTTGTTATTTCATGACAACGCAATGCAAAACACAGGTAAAATAACGCGCTAAATCATCACAACATCACCACACATTACCATGCTTCCTGCCGCACCTGCTTTTCTGTCGCTCCAGCCGCCACCGCGCTCGGCCATTGTGATTCTGGCCACTTTGCTGTTTGCCGCGCTGCCGATGATGTTTTCCCTGCCTCCCACCATTACCCTTTTATTTATTGCCCTGCTTGTTTTTCGCGGCGTGTTGCTGCATCTCAACATCGGCAAACTGCCTGCGCCGCTGCTGATTATGGTGGTGGCAGCGGCTGGTGGTTTGGTGTGGGCGCAACTGGGCACAGTGTTCGGGCGGGAAGGCGGCATCGCTTTCCTGCTGCTGATGGTCACGCTCAAGGCTTTTGAGAGCACCTCACGGCGCGACTGGCATGTGTTACTGCTGGCCATGCTGTTTCTGATCGGCTCGTCTGTGCTGCTCAACCAAAGTTTGGCAGTCGGCTTGTGGCTGCTGGCCGCTTTGTTTGCCGTCAGCACGTGTTTCGCCGTGTTGTGCGGCTTGGACCTGCGCGAATCGTGGCGTTGGAGCGGCATGGCATTGTTGCTGACTCTGCCGCTGACAGCAGTATTGTTCGTCAGCGTGCCGCGTTTGAACGAGCCCTTATGGGGCATTCCGCAAAAACGCGACAAACAGGCATCAACCGGCCTTTCCGATAGCATGCAGCCGGGCAGCATCAGCAATTTGGTGCAAAGCAACGAATGGGTGGCCAACGTGATTTTTTCAGACGGCCTTACTGTCGAGCCGAAAAATCTTTACTGGCGCGCCATCATTATGGACGACTTCAACGGCCGCACATGGCAGGCGGTACCGGGGTTTGCCCAAGACAGTGCACAAAACGTTTCAGATGGCCGGCGCATTGATTACCAAATGATTATCCGCGACCAAAACGGCGCCTTACCGGCCTTGGATCACCCTGTCGGCACGCCGCCGCAAGGTTTGGCACAGCGTTTAGGCAACACCTTGCGCGCCGAACGCAGCCGCGAAGGTTTGCGCCGCCTGCACCTGCAAGCCGCTTTGAGCGACACCCTGCCGCACGTTTTAAACGAAGCCGAATACCGCCGCTACACCCGCTTACCCGCCGGCAACCTGCAAACCTTAAACCTCGCGAAAAAATTAGCCGAAAACGCATTAACCGAACGTGAATTTATCCGAAACACGCTGAATCATTTCCGCCGCCAAGGCTTCAGCTACACACTGCAACCTCCCTTGTTAAGCAATGGGCATGTGGTCGATGAATTTTTATTCCAGACCAAACAAGGTTTTTGCGAACATTACGCCCAAAGCTTCGCCGTGATCATGCGGGCGGCCGGTTTGCCGGCAAGGATTGTCACCGGCTATCTGGGGGCGGAATTCAACGAGCAAGCCGGATTCTGGCAAATCCGCTCTAAAGATGCCCACGCATGGACGGAAGTGTGGCTGCCGAGCGAACAAGTGTGGCTGCGCGTCGATCCCACCACTGCCGTCTCCAGCGTGCGCACCGAGCAAGGCATCAGCCAAGCGCTGCCGCAAAGCGAGCAATCATTACTGCCGCGCGATCATGTATTCGGCAAATGGCGCGATGCCGGCCAATTCTATTTCCAGCAATGGGTGGTGAACTACGATCAAACCCGCCAAAACAATCTGTTTGAAAAGCTGGGTTTGGGCGGCTTTAATTTGAAAAGCCTGTTGCTGTTCATGCCGCTTGCCCTTGCGTTCGCACTATTGCCTTTATTGCGCTGGTGGCTGAAAAACCGCCGTCGTGACGAACTGCAAGACGGTTTCATGCTGCTCAAACGCGCCATTCTGGGCGAAGACGATAAAACGGTTTTAGCCGTCACGCCCGCCGAACTGCGTGAGATTTTACGCCGCAACCAAGCGGATGACCCTGCCGTCGAATCGTTGCTGGCGCGTTACGAACACTGGCTGTACGCGGGAGAACCTGCCAACAAATCCACACAAAAACACTGGTTCCGCAAAGTAAAAAAAGCCGCTAAACGGTATCAGTGAGCAGATGGCTTGAGGCCGTCTGAAACCTTATGCTTGCTTTCAGACTGCCTCAAATATTTCTTCTCATTATTAACTACATTAACTGCTTCATTGCAAGCAATACCCCAATAAAAGAAGGCCGTCTGAAATTCAGACAGCCTGTTTACGTTAATATTTTCGTTTAAGCCAATAAGCCGCCGATGTATTTTACCAAGGTCATACCGCCCAATACTGCCATGGCAGCCACTACCGCCAAGCCGCATACCGTCATCCATTTCGGGTGGCGGTAATCGCCGATGATATCTTTGCGGTAGGCCGCCAGCAAAATCAAACCCAGTGAAATCGGCAAAACCAACCCGTTGAGCGTACCAACGAACACCAGCACCTGCGCCGGGCGGCCGATGGCTGCCAACACCAAAGTGGAGAGTGCGATAAAGGTGATGATCCACTTGTTTTTATGGCGTTCGATTTTAGGGCTGAAGCTGGAAATAAACGACACCGACGTATAAGCCGCACCTATTACCGAAGTAATCGAAGCCGCCCAAATCACCACACCGAAAATCATCAGGCCGATATTGCCCGCGACATGTTCAAACGGCGTGGCCGCCGGATTTTTCGGATCGAGCGCAACGCCTTGCGACACCACGCCCAACACGGCGAGAAACAGCACCACGCGCATGACGGATGCGATCAAAACCGCAGATATCGAGCTGCGGTTGACTTCCGGCAAGGCTTCTTTGCCTTTGATACCCGCATCCAGCAGGCGGTGCGCCCCTGCAAAGGTGATATAGCCGCCAACCGTACCGCCTACCAGCGTCACAACCGCCACCGCATCGAGTTTTTCCGGCACAAAGGTACGCACGGCCGCTTCGCCCAACGGCGGCGAGGCTTTCCAGGCCACATACAGAGTGAGCGCAATCATGACGAAGCCCATGGCTTGAGCGAATCTGTCCATCACCTTGCCCGCCTCGCGGAACAGAAACACCCCGACGGCAATCAAGCCGCTGATTACCGCGCCGGTCTCCACCGGCCAACCCGTGATAATGTTCAAACCCAAGCCCGCTCCGCCGACGTTGCCGATATTGAAAGCTAAGCCGCCCATCACAACCAGCGCGGCCAAAAAATAGCCCGCCCCGGGAAACACTCGGTTGGCAATGTCTTGCGCGCGCTGTTCCGACACGGCGATAATCCGCCAAATGTTCAATTGCGCACCGATGTCGAGCATAATCGAAACCAAAATCACAAAGCCGAAGCTGGCCGACAGACTCTGCGTAAAGGTGGCGGTTTGGGTGAGAAAGCCCGGGCCTATGGCGGACGTGGCCATTAAAAAGGCCGCACCGAGCATTGCATTGCGGCGGTTGTCGGAAGACATGTCTGTTTCTCCTTTTGTTTTGTTGTCACGTTTGCAAAAACAATTCGTCTGAAAATCCATTGAATAAATGTTCAGACGGCCTTGATACCTATTCCTTTTGCCTGTAAAGCCGCACGGATTTTATCGGCAAACTCAAGCGCGTGCGTACCGTCGCCATGCAGGCAGATGCTGTCAGCACGCACTTTTACGATGGTACCGTCCGTGCTTTCCACTTCGCCTTTCCCCACCATGCGCAGCACTTGTGCTACGGCTTCGCCGTCGCTGCCGACTTGAGCGTCGGAGCGGCTGCGCGGCACGAGCGAACCGTCGGCCAGATAGCGGCGGTCGGCGAACACTTCGGAAACCACCCCCAGACCTGCGGCCCCGCCGGCTTGCAGCAACAGGCTGCCGGACAAGGCCATCAGTTTCAATTCGGGATTGAAGGCACGCACCGTGCCGGCAATCAAGGAGGCCAGTTGCTCATCGGCGGCGGCTTGGTTGTAGAGCGCACCGTGCGGCTTGACGTAGCTCATTGCTACGCCTGCCGCATCACACAAAGCCTGTAGCGAACCGAGTTGGTACAGCAGGTGCGCGCGCAGGTGTTCAGACGGCATATTCATGTTGCGGCGGCCGAAGTTTTCACGGTCAGGAAATGCGGGATGCGCGCCAATGCGCACGCCGTATTGTTTTGCCCATGTCAGGGCGCGGTACATTTCCACCGCATCGCCGGCATGGACAGCGCAAGCAATGTTGGCGGAACTGACGCGCTGCATCAAATCGCGATCGATGCCGCAGCCTTCGGCTAAATCGGCATTCAAATCAACGGTTTTCATCGGCTATCCTTTTAATGTGGTTGAGATAGGCTTGGTTTTTGCGTTGCAGCCGCCGGGCATGTGCCGTGTCGGTCATACGGAACCTGACCGTGCTGCCGAAGCGTGTCTGCACCAGCTTGCCCAAATCGGCGGCCGCCACACAGGCGATTTTCGGATAGCCGCCGGTAGTTTGACAGTCGGCGGCCAACACAATGGGCCGTCCGCCCGGCGGCACTTGCACGGTACCGGCAGTCACGGCGTGCGACAGCATTTCCACAGGCTCGGCCAAACCCAGTTCGGCACCGGAAAAACGGTAGCCCATGCGGTTGCTGTCGCTTTGCAGCCGCCACAAAGTATCCCAAAAAGCCGTGCGGGAAGCACGGTCGAACAAATGGTATTCTGATGAGGGCAAGGCGTGGATGATGCCGTCTGAAAACAGCGGGGCAATGCCGATGCGGCTCAGATAATGTTCCCCCGTGCCTTGCGGCAAGGCATCGCCCGAACGCAGCGCCCGACCTTCCAAACCGCCGAATGCAGCCTTTAAATCGGTGCTGCGCGAACCCATCACTTCGGGTACGTCAATACCGCCGGCCACGCAAAGATAACCGTACATACCCTGTACCGCCCGCTTCAGACGCAGCGTCTGTCCCGCCTCGGCAGTGTGCCGCCAATAAGAGTAGACCGGTTCGCCGTCGAGTTCGGCCTCATAAACGGCACCGGTGATGCAAAACGGCGTATCGCGGCCAAAACGC
The DNA here is from genome assembly GCF_042658245.1 of Neisseria weixii. Lineage (NCBI taxonomy): Bacteria > Pseudomonadati > Pseudomonadota > Betaproteobacteria > Neisseriales > Neisseriaceae > Neisseria > Neisseria weixii. The sequence continues at coordinate 11,267 of NZ_JBHSPY010000004.1, read as the reverse complement.
ACGCTCAAGCCGCCAAGCACCACTTCGATTGCCGCCGCACCGGGCGTATTGCCCAGCAGGATGTTGCCCGCCTGCAATGCCTGCGTATCCATCGCGCCGGCGTGGCCGATACCGAAACGGCGCTGTCCGTAACGCCCCAAATCCTGAATATGCGCCAAGGCGGCCACTTCTTGAATATCAATCACGGTTCAATCCTTTCTGCCACAAAACGCACGGTATCACCCGCCTGCAACAGAGTCGGCGGGTAAGAGGCCGTCTGAAAAAGCGGTGTGTCGGTGTGGCCGATCAGCTGCCAGCCGCCGGGGGAGGTAAACGGATACACCCCGGTCTGACTGCCGCCGATGCCGACCGAGCCGGCCGGAACCTGCGTACGCGGCACCGCATGGCGCGGAGTATGCAGGTGTTCGGGTAAACCGCCCAAATAGGGGAAACCGGGCTGGAAACCCATCATGAAAACCGTGTAAACCGGCTCGGTATGACGGCGTACCACTTCAGCCACGCTGACACCGTGAAACGCCGCTACTGCCGCCAAATCCACACCGTATTCGCCGCCGTAAACCACGGGGATGTCGACGTGGCGGCCTTGGTATTGCGCCGCCACGGCCTGTGGCCAAACGCGCGACAGTTCCGCCGCCAATTCTTCAAGTGCGGCATCGGGCCGGGCAAACACAGTGAGATTGTTCATGCCGGTGACGGTTTCGGCCACTTGCGGCCAATCGGTCAGGATGCCGGCCAATGCCCACAAACGACGCTGGTTGTCCAAAGAGGCGGGCGGCGGCAAAGCACAGCACACAGCCGTTTCACTGATGGGATGGATTTCGAATGCAGACATATATGTTCTTCTTATTTGGTTTTAACAACGGACGGATGCAGAAACGCTGCCTTTTCCATGCTTATAATGTTGCGCCAAGCTTTTGTCAACAACGCCGGACCGGACGGCGGAAAACCTTATTTCGACTTACATCCGACGGCGCAGCATTCCAATAGAAAGAGGCCGTCTGAAATTCAGACGGCCTTAAGTCTTGGTGAAAAATGTCATAGACACAGTTATTCCGCAAGAAGAATCCGGAGAAGACGAAGGGGCGAAAATCAGGTTACCGGTGCCGGGTTAAACACCGACAGCGCATTATGCAGACCCCATTGGTCGGACCATGTCTGCTTGCGGCCGCTGGCGATGTCGAGAATGTAGTGGAAAATTTCCCAGCCGGTTTCTTCGATGGTAGCTTCACCGGTGGCAATGCGGCCGGCGTTGATGTCCGTCAGGTCAAACCAGCGGTCGGCCAAATCGGTGCGCGTGGCGACTTTAATCACCGGCACGGCAGCCAAGCCGTAAGGCGTGCCGCGACCGGTGGTGAACACCTGCACGGTGATGCCCGAAGCCAATTGCTGCGTGCCGCACACAAAATCGCTGGCCGGGGTGGCGGCGAAAATCAGGCCTTTTTTGGTGGGGCGTTGCCCGGGCGACAACACTTCGACAATCGCCGAAGTGCCTGATTTGGCAATCGAACCCAAAGCTTTTTCCACCACGTTGGCCAAGCCGCCTTTTTTGTTACCCGGCGAGGGGTTGGCGCTGCGGTCGGTTTGTCCGGCATTGAGATAATCGTCATACCACTTCATTTCTTCGAGCAGCCGGCGGCCGATCTGTTCGTCTGCCGCGCGCGGTGTGAGCAGGTGAATCGCATCGCGCACTTCGGTCACTTCGGAGAACATCACCGTCGCGCCGCAACGCACCAGCAAATCGGAAGCATAGCCCACCGCAGGGTTAGCGGTAACACCGGAGAATGCATCGCTGCCGCCGCACTGCATGCCCACCACCAAATCGGAAGCCGGGCAGGTTTCGCGTTGGCGCGCATTCAGTTTCTGCAAATGTTTTTCTGCGGTGGCCATAATCGAATCGACCATGGCCTTGAAGCCGACGAATTGCTCGTCCTGCAAACTGGTGACACTGGTGCTGTCGCCGTCGACTTTAATCGGAATCGTGCCCTCGGCTTGTTCCAACAGGCGGTTAGGTTGCAGCTTTTCGCACCCCAAACCGATGACCATGATTTCGCCGCCAAAATTCGGGTTTAGCGCGATGTTGTGAATCGTACGGATCGGCACCACTGCCGCCGGGGCATTAATCGCCACGCCGCAGCCGTATAAATGGTTCAAACCGACCACACCGTCAACTTTCGGATATTTCGGCAACAAATGCTGCTCAATCAGTTTCACCACATAACCGACCACACCGGCCACGCAATGCACGCTGGTGGTAATGCCCAATAAATTTTTGGTACCGACGCTGCCGTCTTTATTGCGGTAGCCTTCAAATGTATAACCTTCCAGCGGGGCTAATTTCGGTACAGGACGGGTCGCCAGCGGCAGGGTATCCAAAGGCGGGGCTTTAGGCAGCGCCACTTTCGATTCGTCAATCCATGCCCCACGCGGCAAATCTTCCACTGCATAGCCGATGATTTCGCCATAGCGTACGATTTGGCCGTCTTTCGGAATATCAACCAAAGCCGCTTTATGTCCTTGCGGCACATGCTCAACCAATGCGAGGCCGTCTGAAAACTGCGTGCCCGCAGGCAAGCCGTTGCTGTTCACGATAATGGCGACATTATCATCGGGATGGACTTTGATAAATAATGGTTTTTGTTCGGTGGTGTTCATGGTCGTGTTCCGTTATGGTTTGGTGTTTTATGCTATCTTAATCAGCGCCACCACAAAAATCATTATGCAGATACACAATAAATCAGGTTGAATTTGTTGAAATTTATGGAAATTTTTACATGTTTGGTGCAATACAAAGGCCGTCTGAAATCATTTCGCCAGCAAAAATCCACCATCGAATCGCGCACTCTTTCAAACATGTCCATACCGGTGGACGTTTGGGCAGCCGACTTTTTGCACGCGGGCAATCCATGCAGCCAATGCCGGTGTCGCGACCACATCACCGACAAACATCTCCGCCGCCATCTTAATCTCCGTCAAACAACAGCTTGCCGCCTTCGCGCATACCCATCGGCATGGTTACTGACCACAATATCGAAGCCGCTCGGGTCGGTGGTTCCGGTATAGACCTGCCTAAGCCCAAGCTGGTTAAACGCTCAATCAAACCGTCTCGGCGGGCGGTGCCCATTTCCACAATGGCCGGTTTTCTGACACCGGCCGTCAATAATCGTATGGGCAATGACCGTACCCGCCCCATGCCGGACAAATCGCTTTTTTACCCTGCAGTTGCGTGCCGTTGCGCTGTAAAGCCTCTACCGTACCCGACCATCGAATCATATCGCCGGCCCATTTACTGCCTTCATGGTGCACGCAGTTGGTGGTGTGTAAGAAACGCGCCTAGTCGGATAATTCGCCACACAAACCGGCAAACGTGATTTTGTGCGGCACAGTAATCATCAAGCTGCCGGCATTTTGCATGGCTTTCACCGCGTAAAAAAATGTGGCCGGCCGGTCAGATGCTGCATGCACGGACACCGCATTCAAACCTTTTTTTGAAAGGATTAGGCAACCAAATCCGGTGATTTCACCTGCGGAATCGGGTGGCCGATCACATAATAAATCCGCGTTGAACGTTTAATCGAATCTCCATAGAGCGCTGTCATTTATCGAAATGTAGTGTGATGTAATTGAAAAAGCCTAGGGTCTGTTGACAATTAACGCAACGGCAGTGTTTTTGGTCAAAAATCCCCGTCTGCCGCGTTAAAAATGCCCGCAAGGTGTCCAACCTTGCTGCGCTTTTTGCTTTGCATACGCGGTTTTTGCCTCAAAAAACTGCTTCGCCGGCCAATTGTCAACAGGCTCTAGTGCAATTTTGGGGCAAACCAGTTCATATCCTGCAGTTAGGAGACATCACAAAACCGTAATCACTGCGTGGCAATATTCAGTCAGGCCGTCTGAAACCGACTACCCTTCCAAACGGCCTGAAACCTTTTCAACACCTCCGGATCTGAGTGCAGTTCAAAGTTAGAGCAGCACGGAAAACACAGACATATCACTTAGACAGGCAGGCTTTCGGGCGCATAACGAAGAAATGTGTCAAAGATGGGAATTTTGCAAAGGTCTCGGCCTTTTCAAACTTAAGCAAGAAACGTGGTTTTGCTTTACAATACGGTGCTTGAATTCCACTCTTATTTAGTCGTACCATGAACGAGCAAATCCCTGTTTCCCCTATCCAATCCGACCATCTGATTCTCGGCCAATATGCCGAACGCGCGTATTTGGAATATGCCATGAGCGTGGTCAAAGGCCGTGCGCTGCCGGAAGTTTCAGACGGCCAGAAGCCGGTACAGCGCCGCATTCTTTATGCCATGCGCGACATGGGTTTGACCGCAGGGGCGAAACCGGTGAAATCGGCGCGCGTGGTCGGCGAGATTTTGGGTAAATACCACCCGCACGGCGACAGCTCGGCGTATGAAGCGATGGTGCGCATGGCGCAGGATTTCACGCTTCGTTATCCGCTGATTGACGGCATCGGCAACTTCGGCTCCCGCGACGGTGACGGTGCGGCGGCCATGCGTTACACCGAGGCGCGTTTGACACCGATTGCAGAATTGTTATTAAACGAAATCAATCAAGGTACAGTCGATTTTGTCCCCAACTACGACGGCGCATTCAACGAACCTGTCCACCTGCCTGCCCGATTGCCGATGGTGTTGCTCAACGGTGCCAGCGGTATTGCCGTGGGCATGGCGACTGAAATCCCGTCGCACAACCTCACCGAAGTCACCAAAGCGGCGATTGCCCTGCTGAAGAAACCTTCGCTGGAAACCGCCGATTTGATGGGCTACATTCCCGCGCCTGACTTTGCCGGCGGCGGCCAAATCATCACCCCTGCCGCCGATTTGCAGCAGATTTACGAAAGCGGCAAAGGCAGCGTGCGCGTGCGTGCGCGTTATGAAATCGAAAAACTGGCGCGCGGCCAATGGCGGGCGATTGTGACCGAGTTGCCGCCTAATGCCAACACTGCCAAGATTCTTGCCGAAATCGAAGAGCAAACCAATCCGAAACCGAAAGCCGGTAAAAAACAGCTCAACCAAGACCAGCTCAACACCAAAAAGCTGATGCTGGATTTGATTGAAAAAGTGCGCGACGAATCCGACGGCGAGCATCCCGTACGCTTGGTGCTCGAGCCGAAATCCAGCCGCCTCGAACCGGAGGCGTTTATGAACACGCTGATGGCGCAAACGTCTTTAGAAGGCAATGTGTTGGTCAACTTGGTGATGATGGGCTTGGACAACCGCCCTGCGCAAAAAAACCTGAAAACCATCCTGCAGGAATGGTTGAAATTCCGCGTGATGACAGTAACACGCCGTCTGAAATTCCGCCTGACCCAAGTCGAAAAACGCCTGCACATTCTCGAAGGCCGTCTGAAAGTTTTCTTAAGCATTGACGAAGTGATTCGGGTGATTCGCGAATCGGACGAACCGAAAGCCGATTTGATGGCGGCGTTTGATTTGAGCGAAATCCAAGCGGAAGATATTCTCGAAATCCGACTGCGCCAACTGGCGCGTTTGGAAGGCTTTAAGTTAGAAAAAGAACTGGCCGAACTGCGCGAAGAAGAAGGCCGTCTGAATCTGCTGCTCGGCGATGAAAACGAAAAGAAAAAACTCATCATCAAAGAAATGCAGACCGATATGAAACAATTCGGTGACGAACGCCGCACTCTGGTTGAAGAAGCCGGCCGTGCCACGCTGACGCAAACTACTGCTGATGAGCCGGTGACATTGATTTTGTCGAAAAAAGGCTGGATACGCAGCCGTGTCGGCCACAATTTGGATTTGGCGCAAACCACGTTCAAAGAAGGCGACGGTTTGAAACAAACCTTAGAAAGCCGTACCGTGTGGCCGGTGGTGGTGCTTGATTCGCAAGGCCGTACCTACACGCTGGATGCATCGGAAATCCCGGGCGGACGCGGCGACGGTGTACCGGTGGCTTCTTTGGTTGATGTACAAAACGGTGCCGAAGTGGTCGCCATGCTCACCGGTCTGCCGGATCAGCATTATCTGCTGAGCAACAGCGGCGGTTACGGCTTTATCGCCAAACTCGGCGATATGATCGGCCGCATGAAAGCGGGCAAAGTGGTGATGAGCGTGGAAGCGGGCGAAACAGTATTGCCGCCGGTGCCGGTATATGCCTCGTCGCTGATTAATCCGGATTGCAAAGTGGTGGCCGTGACCGAGTGCCAAACGTCTTTATGGGAAGAAAGCAAAGCCTTGGCCTTTACGTTGAACGAGCTCAAAGTCATGGCTAAAGGCCGCGGCCTCCAACTCATCAGCTTGGGAGAGAAAGAGCAACTGGCCCACATCGCCGTCATCTCTACGCCGGAAATCCACGCTGAAAGCGAAGGCAGACGCAGGGCGGCACATAAAGAACGCATCCTACTTGCCGGCATCAGCGGCAAACGCGGCAAAAAAGGCAAACCTTTACCGCTTTCAGGCCGTCTGAAACAATTATTCAGCTCAGGTTCCCTATAATCCCGGCATAATTTGTCCGATGTCATCACTCTTGATGCCAAATCGTGATATTCTAGGGCAACACAGACGGTTCCTGATTGATTGGGAACAGCAAATTCGGCAGTCATACGACAGGCTGCCGAATCATTCATTCTAATGATTAATAAAAATAACAGTATCTTAAGGTGTACTGAACATGACAAAATTCAGTAATCAGGAATTGGACAATTTAAGCGAACGCATCCCCGGGCTGATTAATGTGGCCCGGATAGTAATCGTGTTGTCGCTACTGGTTTTCCAAGTCTTGGGGACATACAGCAGCATCAATTTGGAAAACGTGGCATTTCCGACCATCGAATTTTACAGCTGGGCCGCGTTGTATTCCTTTTTGATTTTGCTGTCGGTATTCCGACCGGATTGGCAATGGCAATCGCTCGATTTACCCAATGCCAGTGCGGTAGTCGATATTTCCATGATGATTATTTTGGTGTATATCGCCGGTGGAATTGATTCGGGCTTTGCCATTTTGGTGCTGCCGTTTATCGCTACGTCCTGCCTGCTGAGCTACGGCCATTACCCCATGCTTTATGCCGGTTATGCCTCACTTTTGTTTGTGATTTTGCTGTTTTTAGACGGCGGCATCCGTTTCTCACCGCCGGAATGGAAAAACCAAAGCGTCCTGAGCTGTATCATATTGATTGGTGCCGGCTATCTGGTCGCCATGTTGACCGCGTTTGCCGCCAAATACCTTGAACAAGCCACCGAATCGGCCAGCAAACACCAACTTGCCTACCGGCGTATCAGTGGCTTGAATCGATTGGTATTGAACCGCGTGCAAGAAGCAGTGATTGTGATTGATGCCGGCCAACGCGTTTGGCTGTTCAACAAACAAGCCAAAAACTACTTCCCGAGCCTGGCGGTCGACCAGCAGGAATTTGTGTTCGGCGAATTGGTGTCGCGTTGGCAATACCAGCCCGACAAAGCCTTTGAAACCGACATTCACATTTTCCAACACGCCATGCATGTTCGTGCCGTGCCCCTGATTCAGGAGCAAACCGAATTGCTGATGCTGTATGTACGCTCTTTGCGTGAAGTAGCGGCCGAAGCGATGTCGACCAAATTAACGTCATTGGGTCAGCTCACCGCCAATCTGGCGCACGAAATCCGCAACCCGATGTCGGCCATTCGCCACGCCAGCGATTTACTGCAAGATGATGAAGACATTGATCCGGTAAAGGCCAAACTCTACGGCATCATCGACAGCAATATCCAGCGCATCGACAAAATGCTGGAAGACATTTCCCTGCTCAACAAGCGCGACAACATCAGTCGCGAACCGATTCACCTGATGAAATTCTGGCTCGGTTTCAAGCAGGAATTTACTTTAAACAATCCCGCCGCCATCGGCTGTTTGCGCATGAACATGGAAGGCTCCAACTTAACCGTCTTGTCCGACCCCATGCATTTGCAGCAAATTATGTGGAACCTGTGTAACAACGCTTGGCGCCACAGCCGCCAGGACGAAAATGCCATCACCGTGTTAATCCGTCCGAGTGGCCGCATGCACATCTCTATTGTGGTAGCCGACAACGGCAAGGGCGTCGCACCGGAAGTGCGCAACCATTTGTTCGAGCCGTTTTACACCACCGAAAAACAAGGCACCGGTTTGGGTTTATACGTTGCCCGCGAATTGGCGCATGCCAATTTGGGCCAGCTGCACTATCACCCTGAAATGAACGGTTTTGAACTGATTTTACCGAAGGACAGCAATGAGTAAGCTGCAAGATCCCGTTTTAGTTGTCGATGACGAAGCCGACATCCGCGACCTGATGGAAATGACACTGATGAAAATGGGACTGCGTGTGGAGACCGCAGAAGGTGTCGAACAAGCCAAAGACAAACTCGACAACAACGATTATTCGCTGGTATTGACCGACATGCGTATGCCCGACGGTTCGGGTTTGGAAGTAGTGCAATACATCGACGAATTGATGCTTGACACGCCTGTGGCCGTGATTACCGCCTACGGAAATGCCGATCAGGCAGTTGAAGCCCTGAAAGCGGGTGCGTTCGATTATCTGCAAAAACCGATTACCCTGTCGCAACTGCGTTCGCTGGTGAAATCGGCGGTGACGGTAGCCGACAATGCCGAAGTACCGCCTACACCGCAACCGGTTAAACCTACCCCTGCGCCTGTGACGGCCGCTTTGAATAAACCGCCTGCTGCGATGACCACCCGCCAAGCACAGTCTGCTGCCAAACCGGTATCGCGTGATTTGAACAAGCCGATTTCCGTGCCCGACAGCCTGCGTTCTATGAAAGAGCGTTTTTCCAGCGTTGAATCCACGCTATTGGAAGAAGCACCGCAACTGGGCGGCGAAGCCGATATGCCGCGCCTACTGGGTACTTCGCCGCAAATGGTTGAAGTGCGCCATTTAATCCGTCGGCTTGCCCGCAGCGAAGTGCCGGTGTACATTGCCGGCGAATCAGGTACCGGTAAGGAACAGGCCGCACGCACCATACACGAATTGTCTGATCGTGCCGACAAACCCTTTATTGCGGTAAACTGCGGTGCGATTCCCGAAAACCTGATGGAAAGCGAATTTTTCGGTTATAAAAAAGGCAGCTTTACCGGCGCGGATCAAGACCGCTTGGGCTTTTTCCAACATGCCGACGGCGGCACACTTTTTCTCGACGAAGTGGCCGACCTGCCTTTGGCCATGCAGGTAAAACTCTTACGGGCCATTCAGGAAAAAGCCGTACGCCGTATTGGCGATGCCCGCGAAATTTTTGTGGACGTGCGCATTGTCTGCGCCACCCATAAAAACCTTGAAGCGCTGGTTGAAAGCGGCGCGTTCCGCCAAGACTTGTATTACCGCTTGAACGTGGTGTCGCTGCATATGCCGCCGTTGCGGGAAATGCGTGAAGATTTGGGCGCGCTGATTCTCTATTTGCTCTACAAACACCGCCACGGCAACCAAACCTACAAGCTCAGCTCCAAAGCGCAAGAAGCGCTGCTGCATTACAGCTATCCGGGCAACTTCCGCGAATTGGAAAATATTCTCGAGCGCGCCGTGGCACTCACCATCGGCACCATCATCCAACTGGATGATTTGCAAATCCATAACATCCCTGCCGATGAAGAGCCGCGCGGGCATCACAGTCTTTCTTTAAAAGACATTAGCGATTCCGTGTCGGAAGCACCATTAAATCACGAACCGTTACCGCCATTTGACCCGCGTACCATGCAGATTCAAGATTATCTTGACCAAATCGAGCGCGACATCATCCAAAACGCTTTGGTGCAAACCCGCTACAACCGAACCCAGGCAGCCAAACTGTTGGGCATCAGCTTCCGTTCAATGCGCTACCGCATGGAGCGTTTGAACATTAACTAACATTCAGACGGCCTTGATGTTGATCAGGCCGTCTAAATCCACCTTAGGCCGTCTGAAAAGCTTTCAGACGGTCTTTATATGAAAAAGGCCGTCTGATACACATGACTTGCATTTACCTTGCCGAATCCGCCCAAGCTTCCGCCTGCGAGCTGGCACACACCTTCGGCCTGACCATCGTCCGCCAACTGCCCGACAACATCGAATATCTCTACGCCGATTCAGACGGCATCAGCCTGTGCCGCGCCGGAGAAAAAGGCCGCGTACAAGTCGATTTTGTTGGCGGCGCCGCTCAATACCGCCGCACCAAAGGCGGAGGCGAACTCATCGCCAAAGCAGTGAACCACACCAGCAAACCCGCCGTCTGGGACGGTACCGGCGGCTTGGGGCGCGACAGCTTTGTGCTGGCTTCTTTGGGCTTAACCATCCGCACCTTCGAACAGCATCCCGCCGTTGCCTGCCTGTTGCACGACGGGCTCAACCGCGCCTTACAACACCATAACACCGCTGAAATCGCACAACGCATCACACTGCATTTCGTAGATATGTCCACGCTGATGCCACAGTTGGCGCAAGAAATCGGCCGTCCTGATGTGGTTTATCTCGACCCGATGTATCCCGAACGGCAAAAATCTGCTGCCGTCAAAAAAGAAATGGCCTATTTCCACGGTTTAGTCGGCACCACACAAGACGAAGCCGCCCTGCTCAATACCGCCCGCGCCGTGGCCAAAAAACGCATCGTGGTCAAACGCCCACGCTTGGGCGGATTTCTCAACAGCGAAAAACCGGCCTATCAATATTCGGGCAAAAGCACACGTTTTGATGTCTATTTACCGGATAATCCAAGCCAAGAATCGCAATAAAAACAAGGCCCGAGACCTATGCAAAACCCTTCTTAAAACTCACACGAAGAACCATAGTTACCAAATAACGTCATACTGCCCAAACTCCCTAAAATCCTCTAAATCCTATAAGCCGAATTTAGAGGATTTTCTTCATGAGCAGCTTTTTCAAACAAACTGCCGAAACCATGATTGCCAAACATATTGACCGGTTCCCGTTGCTTAAAATCCACTTCATTATCGACCGACACCCTATTGCCGATCATCTAGAAAAGTAGGCAATGATAGAGAACTACAGAATATTTAATATTGGAAAAAACTTACTTAGCAACCTAAGTAAGTCTTTTTGATTATGGCAGGGTTTTGCAAAGATCCCGGCAAAATGCTTGATCCAACATGTGCGCCACCATTTTGCGGCCTTTGCGTCGGTGACAGACTTCACCCACGGCGGTTTTGGCCGCTGCATCGGGACCGGCTTTGCCGATATAGCTGCTTTTGGGAATGCCGGCACTGTGCGGCAGATATTTCAGCGGGTGTTCCGCCCCCAACGTTTGAACGGTTTCGCAGCTTTGGCGGCGTTCTTT